>CAJWCT010000038.1 GCA_913031385.1 uncultured Flavobacteriales bacterium
ATAAAAGAAGAATTAAACCATTATCATGAAAATGGCTATGAAATAATTACATCATATGTTGATGGTGTTAATGCATATATAAAAGAAATTAAAGGCAATAACCTAGAACTTCCTTTAGAATTCAAGTTACTTGGTATAGAACCAATGGAATGGACTCCAGAGGTTGTAATATCAAGGCATCAAGGTCTATTAGGCAACATTGAAGATGAACTTAATATTGGAAGAGCTGTATCAATAATTGGAGAAAAGAAAGTAAAAGATTTAATGTGGTTTCATCCAAAAGAACCTTCCTTAAAGCTAGATAAGAGAATTACTAAAAAAGATTTAGAAAATGATATACTAAGGTTATATAATGCTTATAGACAACCAATAGAATTTAAAAGAGACTATATTTTAGAAAAATATAAATCAGATAATAATCAAATAGCAGAAATAAAGATTGAGAAAAATCTTGACAATTATTCTATAGGAAGTAATAATTGGGCAATATCTGGAGATAAATCTTTTAATGGATATCCTTTATTAGCTAACGATCCTCATAGGACAATAGTTGCTCCTTCTTTAAGGTATATGGCTCATTTAGTTGCACCAGGTTGGAATGTAATAGGTGGAGGTGAACCTGAAATACCAGGAATTTCTATAGGACATAATGGTTATGGAGCATGGGGATTGACTGTTTTTAGAACTGATGCTGAGGATCTTTATGTATATAATTTAAATCCCAACAATCCTTCAGAATATTTATATAACGGGAAATGGAAAAAATTTGAAGTTATCAAAGAAAAGATAAATATTAAAGGGAAGGGAGAAAAAGAAGTAAGTCTGAATTATTCTATACATGGACCAGTAACGTTTATTGATGAAAAAAGGAATAAAGCATATGCTGTTAAATGTGGATGGCTTGAAGTTGGCGGGTCACCTTATCTTGCCTCTTTAAGGATGGATCAGTCGAAAAGCTGGGAAGAATTTAGAGATGCTTGTAACTACAGTAATATCCCAGGAGAAAATATGGTTTGGGCTGATAAAGATGGAAATATTGGCTGGCAAGCAGTAGGTATAGCACCACTTAGAAATACACATAGTGGATTAGTTCCTGTTATGGGAAATGGTGAATATGAGTGGGATGGATATCTACCTATAATTGAAAAACCAAATAAGTTTAATCCAAAAGAAAAATTTATACAAACTGCTAATCAAAACGTTACACCGGATGATTATGATCGTTGGAATGCTATTGGTTTTGATTGGGCAGATCCATTTAGAGGTAATAGAATAAATAATATTTTAACCAATAGTTCTAATTTTTCCATGGAAGATATGATTAGTCTTCAAGTAGATTATCATTCTGTTTCATCAGAAAAGTTAATAATGATGCTTTCCAATATCGTAAATGATGATAATAAATACTTTAAGATTTTATCTAACTGGGATAATATTTTATCAAAAGAATCAATAGCAGCAGGACTATATAATATGTGGGAGATGACAATTTGGAGTGAATTTAACAGAAGATATGTACCTAAAGAGGTTAAAGGTTTAATTTGGATGCAGCTATCTAGAGTGATCGAAAAACTTGAAAACTTTTCAGAAAAAGATAGAAATGAAATTTTAACTAGCTCTTTTAATCAAGCTGTTGAATATATGGTTAATACTTATGGTGAAGACACTAATAATTGGGTTTATGGACAAAATGAATATAAACATGTTAAAATAAGACACCCTTTAGAAAGAGTGGTCAATGATTCTATTTATAGCTTAATTTCCTTGAAATCTTATCCTAGAGGAGGAAATGGATTCACTCCTGGTTCAACTAGTTTTAATAACAATCAATCTTCAGGAGGAAGTTTTAGAGTTTTAATCAACACAGGTGATTGGGACAATAGCATTGCTACAAACTCACCTGGACAATCAGGAAATCCAAAAAGTAAATTTTATAATAATTTATATGAAGATTGGGCTAATGATATTTACTTCCCATTACTTTATTCTAAAAGTAAAATTTTAAGAAATCTTGACAAGAGAAAAGTATATTATCCTATAAAATAGGAATTAGTCGTTATATATTTTGACTGTTAATTCCCCTTCATTATTTATGTAGGCTCTATACATTCCAGCAGTATTAAAATCCATAGACACATCCCCATTTTTATCAAGCACAATTACTCCTCCATCACCTCCTAAATCTTTAACTTTTTCTAAAGCAAGCTTAGAAGCCTCTTTAATGTTAAGTTTTTTATAAATTACTAAAGCGGCTATATCATAAGCAACTACATTTCTTATAAAAAATTCACCCCAACCAGTAGCTGAAATTCCACAACATTCATTGTTTGCATATGTTCCAGCTCCAATTATAGGAACATCTCCTAGTCTACCCCATTTTTTATTGGATCTTCCACCTGTTGATGTTCCAGCAGATATATTACCATTAACATCTAATGCTACACATCCGACTGTTCCATATTTTGAATCTTTTATATAAGGGTCATAAAAACTAACTTCATTTTTGTTTTGAATAGCTTTTAATTGGGTTTTTCTTCTCTCTGTTATAAAATATGAATTAGGTACTATCTCAAGACCTACTTCAGATGCAAATTGTTCAGCACCGTTAGATGAAAGCAATACATATGGCGATTTTTCCATTACTGCTATAGCAGCACTTATGGGGTTTTTAATATTTTTAACACCTGCAATAGCTCCTGCATCAAGTGTTTCTCCATCCATAAATGAAGCATCAAGCTCAGCAGTTCCATCACTAGTTAACACTGCTCCATGTCCAGCATTAAATAAAGGAGAGTTTTCCATTACATGTATTGTCTTCTCGACAGCCTCCTTACTTGAGCCACCATTTTTTAATATATCATAACCAACTCTTATAGCTTCCTCCAATTTTAAAAAATATGATCTCTCTAGTTCAGGAGTTATATTTTCTTTTACAATTGTTCCAGCACCACCATGAATAACAATTGCAATTTTATTGTTAGATGATTCTTGACAACCTAAAAAAACAATACTCAAAAAGATTAAAATAAGATTCCTAACCATTACGATTTATTATTAAATAAATATATTGTACTATTAATGTAAAACATATACAAAACATGAAAAAATTTTTATCTATAATAATTACATTATTTTCATTAAATGCAAGTTCACAAATTCAAAATATAGCTGAAAAACTAGGTTATGGAAAAGATGCGAAGTTATTGATTCTTCATGCTGATGATATAGGTGTTTCTCACTCTGTTAATCAAGCATCTTTTAATGGTTTTTTGAATTCTTCCATAAGCTCAGGATCTATAATGGTACCTTGTCCTTGGGTTAAAGAAGTAGCAGAATTTTCTATAAAAAATCCTCAATTTGATTTAGGCTTACATCTTACTTTAAATGCTGAATGGAAAAACTATAAATGGAATGGCGTATTACCATCAAATGAGATTAGTTCACTATTAAACGAATTTGATGAATTTTATGATAACACTAGTGATGTAGATAAAAATGCAGATCCTGAAGAAGTTAGAAAAGAATTACAAGCTCAAATTGATTATTCAAGAGCACTTGGTTTGAACCCAACTCATATTGACACTCATATGGGTGCATTAGGAACAAATAAAGATTTATGGAGAGTATATATCGAAACAGGTCATAAAAATAAATTAGTTAGTATGGTTACTAGCGGCAGAAGCTTAACCTTATTTGATGATGAGTTTCCAATTCCAAATTATGTTGTAATAGTAAATGATATGTTTATGCTTTACCCAGAACTAGATAGGGAATTTGTAGAATATGTTTTTGGAAAAGAAAATGCAGAAAAAATGCTTATTAAACAAGGTTATGATCATGAAACATGGCTTAAACTCTATTCAACAAAAATAAAAATATTAGAACCTGGACTTAATGTGTTTCTTCTACATTTAGGATATGACAATTCAGAACTTCAAGCAATAACAATTGAACATCCAGAATATGGCTCATTATGGAGACAGCTTGATTCTGATATTTTTAATTCACAAGAATTGAAAAGTTTAATAAAAGAGAATAATATTAAACTTGTAACATGGGGTCAGATTAGAGAAGTTATTTATCCAACTAAATAATTTAAATTGTCAGACACAGAATTTTTCAGAGTTATCCTTACAATTACTTTTATTGTAATTGTCCTATGGTGGTTATTCATAAAAAAAAAGAGGTATTAATATTACATATTATAATAATCTATATATTTGATTCCTAATCAAAATTTTAATTATAATGAAAAATATATATCTATTATTAATATCGTTCTTAATTACATTTTCTGTTCAATCTCAAAGAAACCCAGAAAATACATATTTAACTTCTTTTACATATAAGGCTAAGGATGGTATGACAGCAAAATTTGAAAAAGCTGCTGCAAAAAAAACAAAAATGTTTAACTCTGAAGATGGTAATATAATTTTAACTTATAAAGCTATTACAGGACCTGACACTGGAGTTTATGAACGTTATCTAGTTAATCAAAAATCTTCAAGCTATGATAGAGATGCATCAAAAGAATTACAATATTGGGATGATAATGTTGCACCATATGTCGGTCAAGCTGGAGGACAGCAAAGATGGTTACACGAAGATTGGGCTGCTATTGGTGAAGGTGGAGATCCTAAAAAGTATTTACATAAAACAATCGTTAGGTATAAACCTGGAATGCGTGAGCATGCAGCAAGATACATATATAGGGCAGGGAAAGTTGCTGAAAAAAGAAATCCAAATACTCTTAGAAGAGTATTTAGTATAGTCTCTGGAGGAGATTTAAACATGATTGTTATTTTCAATGGTTTTGATAAATACGATGATTGGGTTGAAAATGATTCAACATGGGCAGAAGATTATAATGAAATGTTTGGATGGGAGACCCATTCAGATGACCTTGAACACATGCAAAAATCACTTAGAGATTGGAATGGTATGGTAAGATATACTCTAGAAAGAGTTGACTTTTAAAGACCATTTAAAACTTCAACTAAAAGGCCCCAAAAGGGGTCTTTTTTATTTTATCACTTGTATTTTATTTTTTTATAATTTTGAAACAATACATTAAAATGAATTATATAAAGTATATCATTATTTCTTTTCTTTTGATTTGTTCATGTAACAAGAAAACTGTAGAAGAAGAATCTTTACCAGAAGTGGTAATTGAGGTAGGTTTCCCTGAGCTAGGAAGTGATGGACCATACGAAATTAATAAGGTTTATAATGGAGTGGGAAACTACACAACCTATTATCCTGGAAACAGTCCAATAATCTTATCAGCACCACATGGAGGTGATTTAACACCAGATGATATTCCAAATAGAACATGGGGAACTACAGTAACAGATACTAATACTAAGCAGTTAACACTTGCTATTATGAACTTTCTTGATTCTAATTATAATATTAAGCCACATGTAATAATTAATAATCTTAAAAGGACTAAACTAGATGCTAATAGAGATAAGGCTGAGGCTGCACAAGGAGATATTTCTGCCGAAAGGGCTTATGATGAATATCATTATTATATATCAAAAGCAAAAGAGAAAATTTTAACTCAATATAATGATGGACTTTTTCTTGACATTCATGGACATGGACAGAATCCAGATGGGTTTTATGATTTAAGGACATGGCTTGGATATCTATTATCTTCTAGTGAATTAGATCAAAGTGATGAAGAACTTGATACAGAATTTGATATATCAGAAAGTAGCATATATGGTCTTGTAAACAAATCACCTGAAAAATTTTCTGAAGTTCTTAGAGGACCTAATAGTTTTGGAAACCTTCTTGAAGAAAGAGGTTATGAATCGCTACCTAGTATAGTTAGTCCTAGCCCTGAAGGGATGAGGTACTTTAGTGGTGGCTACAATACATATATTCATGGATCAGCAGAAACTGGTGGAAGCATTAGCTCAATTCAATTAGAAATGCCATCTCCAGGTATAAGACAAAACGCAACTCAATGGAACGATTTTGCCCATGCACTATCTGAAGTATTAATTATATATTTTAAAGTACATTTGAATATTGATCTAATTAACTAGTTTTATGAGAATATTCATTTATCTAATAGTATTTTCTCTTTTGTTAAGTTGCTCTAAAGGTGATAACTCATCTTCAGATTATTCTAGTTCATCTAATTCTGGATCATCAATTGCTTCATCTTCTTATTCTTCTAGCCAATCAACTGGAACATCAAGCTCAAGTTCCTCATCAAGCTCAAGCTCCACATCGAGCTCAAGTTCTTCTACTAATCTAACAGAACTTCCATCTGGTACATTTGTTTTTAATGTTACTGCTCAAACTTCCTCAGATTACATTGTATCAGTTGCTGACAGTAATATTACCCAATCAGGTAATGATCCAATATTAAGAGTTAAAGAAGGTGATGAATTATCCTTTAATGTAAATGCTTCTGGCCACCCTTTTTTCTTAAAAACTACACAAGGTACAGGGACAAATAATCAAATAGATGGTGTCAATAATAATGGTGCTGACGAAGGCACAGTAACATGGTCTGTTCCAATTGGAAGTGCTGGCACATACTATTATCAATGTGCTATACATGGCGATATGGTAGGTCAAATTATTGTTGAACAATAGAGACAAAATTATCTATTTCTTTTATATAAAATCTCAAAAAAATAAATCTATATTTGCTAAAATTTTGAAATACATTAAATTAATCTCTATATATTTTTTTGGATCAACATATATTTATATTGGAATAAGACACTTTACTGAACCAGACTATTTTTTATCAATAATACCTAATTATATGAGCTTTCATCTAGAATTGGTTTATTTGAGTGGCGTCTTTGAAATTCTTTTAGGATTTATGCTTCTTTTTAATAAATATAGAATTATAGCTGCAAAAGGAGTAATTCTTCTTCTTATAGGAGTATTCCCTGCTAATATATATCTTGCTCAAAGCACTCTAGCACAGTCTTTATTAGAAATTACAAAAGAAACTGCAATTATTAGACTTCCTTTTCAAGCTGTATTTTTATTATTTGCTTATTGGTTTACAAAAAAATAAATATTCGTAACTTTATTTAATGAATAATTTCTTTAAATGGCATGAAGAATTTACCTGGAAATTTGCTAAAAAATTTGGCTTTACTAAATACCAGGTGACACTATTAGCTTGGTTAGAAGGTTTTCTAGTTGGATATCTACTCTGCAAGTTTGTTTTTTAATATATATATATATGATTTTATCAATTTCTTGGAACTGCAAACACACTTGGAAAAAAGCAAGACTTAATACATTATGGTGTCTGTTAGGTTGCTCAATAGGTGATTTTGGCACTATTTATTATTTCCAAAATATTGACCATACCTGGTCAATCACCAGTATAATGATTTTAGCAATAGTTAATGGATTATTAACTTCAATTATTCTAGAGACATTCATACTATTAAAACAACTAGGATTATTCAATGCAATAAAAACAGCTCTTGGAATGAGTCTTATCTCAATGGTTTCAATGGAAATAGCTATGAATATTACAGATATACTTATAACTGGAGGAGCATTAATAACTTGGTGGGCTATACCGATTATGCTTACTGCCGGCTTTTTAACTCCTCTACCCTATAATTATTGGAGACTAAAAAAATATAACGCAAGTTGTCATTAAATCGGTTTCAATGAGCTTAATTTTCCCCTTTCTAATACTTTTTCTAATTGTTTTGATTTTTAACTTAATTATGAGTTTATTTATATCATGAAAGAAAAAATAATTGAAGTACAGAAAAAGTGGGCTAATGGAATAATAAAAATGGGTGAGCTTTCCGATGATAAAGATTCTTTAGAAAATTTCACAAATAATTTTCTTCATGAGATGTATAACTTTGACGGAGATCAATTATTATTCAAACCTACCAAAGCATCAGAAATACAATTTAGAAATACAAAGGAAAAAGCTATTTCATATTTTATTGCTGGAGATGACAGAAAATGCAGTGAAGATCAAGGTTTTGCTTTAGCAAAATGGAAAAAAATTAGTTTTGAAAATAGTCAAATTAAGATAATAAATGATTTAGGTTTTGCTACAGGAAATTATTGTTTTGAAAATGAGTCAACAAAAATAAAAGTTGAATTCAGTTTTGGATATATAGAAATAGATAATTCTATTAAAATTTTCCTTCACCACTCATCTATTCCTTATAAAAAATGAATTATTCTAAAATCATCTCAGGTACAATGAATTGGGGTATTTGGGGTAATAACTTATCTACTAAACAGGTATCTGAACTTATTGAAAATTCTGTTGAATTTGGAGTTGATACATTTGATCATGCTGATATCTATGGAGGATATACAACAGAAGAATTATTTGGAAAGGGGTTAATAGAATCTAAAATTGATAGAGAAAAAATTAAACTTATTTCAAAATTTGGAATAATGTACCCGTCAGATAAATTACCAATTAAGATTAAGCACTATGATTACTCAAAAGACCACATAATTAAATCTGTTGAAAATTCCTTAATAAATCTTAAAACTGATTATTTAGATTGTGTTTTAATGCATAGGCCCAGCCCGTTTATGGATATTAATGAAATATCTGATACGGTTAATCAACTTTTAGAATCTGGAAAGATTAAGTCTTTTGGGGTTTCAAATTTTAGTGCTCAACAAATTCAAGTCTTTGAAAATAAAGTTAAAATTGACTGTAATCAAATTCAATGTTCATTAACTCATTTAGATCCTATTTATGATGGAACATTAGATTATATGCAATCGAAAGGTATAAAACCAATGGCTTGGAAACCTCTTGGTGAGTTCTATTTAAAAAAGAATGATCAAAATAATCGAATAAGAGAAAAGCTTTTAAAATTCAAAAAAAAATATAATTGTTCTGAAAGTCAAATTCTCCTATCATGGTTGATTAAACATCCTTCTAATATTATTCCTGTTGTTGGAACAACTAAAATTGATAGATTAAAAGAATCTATAGATTCTAGTAGTATTAATTTAGAGTTAATTGATTGGTTCGAAATATTAGAAGCTAGTGTTGGGAAAAGAGTTCCTTAGACTATTCTAGATTTAATATTGCCTCATCTAACCACTGAAGTCTACTATTAACCCAATCTTTCATAAAATCAATCTCCTCATTATGAGAATTTGCAACAAACTTATTTGGCCAAACGTACCTTCCTAATATATCCCATCTAGAAAAGTTTTGATATATAGCTCCCCTGTCATTAAGAAACTTAGAGTATTCATCTATTTTATCTGTTATAGATTGATTTGATAGTAAATTTACTCTAAGGTCATTCCATCTGACTTTAAGTTCTTCTTTAAATTTTGGTGATTCCATCAGTCTATTCCACCAGAAAGGTACTTGCCAAATATCACCTGGACATATTTCATTAAATTTAAACCCCCATCCACTTGTAGTCCATCCATTACAATAGTCTGAATTACCAAAAGCTAAGTTAAAGTCCCATATTGGTCCCATTTTTAATTTTCCATTTACATCTTTATTTAAAAATGTACTCAGTCTATAGCCATCAATATTTTTGGTTATTTCGTTTATTATAAAAAAGTTGATAAATGAATCTATATCTATATAACTTAAATACCCATTTTCTATATTATTAAATTCATCAGACAATAAATTTGACTCAAAATCATTTATATATGTTTGGATATATTCTTTTTGTTCAGTTGAAATTTTTTCTGGTTTTGGATAATCATATATAAAATATATTTCTGATTGATCTGACAGATTACCTTTCGTATTATAATTAGATCTAAATGACATAGATGAATCATAAGTGGTTCCTGATGATGAATCACCAGTTGCCTTATCAATTTTAATTATATAACCCCCATTTGCTGAAGAACCTGAATGTTTTGTTACATCTACCCTGTTTTTATCTCTTTTGATTTTTTCCATTAAAATATAAACACCCTTATAATCACCATTAATTGATAAATTGTAAAATTTTGTATCACTAGCCTTGTAACCTATTAGATTAGAAAGATCAAATGTTAATTTGTTTCTTATTAACGATTTATCACTATATGGGCCATAAAATATCCAATCCTCTTCTTCTGAAAAACCTCCTAGAGAAACATCTATATCATCATTAAAGTCGCTACTCCTAGTCTCAAATCCATAAGACTTTTTATCAAACATTTGTGAAGAGCTACCCCTAATCTCAATACCTATATTATAATCGGATTTAATTAAGTCTTCTTCAATAAGACTTAATGTAGCATTAATCTTAGGTTCATCAACAATTTCTTCTCCTAGGGTTGATATGATTGCTTCAGGTAATCTTTGACTGATTTCACCTGTATCGGTAATCGCAGATTCTCCATCATCTAAATCAAGGGGTTCAGGTCCATGACAAGAAATAATAAATGGTATGATTAGAAAATAAATAAGGGATCTTATTTTATTATACATAGAGTTTTTAAGAAAAAATTTCTTTATAGATATTATCAATAAATCTAGCTAATGAAAAATCTTTTTCAGTAATAGCATTTAGACTATGTGTGTGTAATTCAATTTCTAGTATGTTATATTCATTAGTTAATTTTGGATGATGATTTATCTTTTCAGAATGATCAGCAACTATATTCATAAAGCTAAATGCATTCATAAAGGTTTTAAATGAAATTTTTTTATATAAAATATTATTCTTTATAACCCAACCATCTAAAGTTTCTAGATTTTCTTTAATCTTATTCTCATCAAGCATTTCAGACATTCAACTCTTATTTAAATATCTCCAAATATAATATATTGGAATTAATATTACAGCTATAATTATTGAATAGAATAATATATAAGCTATCAATATAAGAATCAAACAAATAAAAATTATCCTTACTATAATTGATAAAAGCGGATGAGACATTATATCATAATAAAGTTTCTTTAATATTTTGATTAGTTGGTTCATTATAGACAAAAGTATAATATTAAATTATTAATTTTTATTATAAAAAAACGATATTTGTAATATGAAAAAAATATTATTAATTATTTCAATAATTCTTTTTTCTTGTAATCAAGACACAAAAGAAAAATTAGTCGTTTATCAATCACCTACTTGTGGTTGTTGTTCTGGTTGGGTAAGTAATATGGAACAAAACGGTTTTAATGTAGAGTCAATTAAGACAAATGATATGTACTCAGCAAAAGTTAAAGCTGGTATTGATTATACACTTCAATCATGTCATACTGCATTTATTGGTAATTATTTTGTTGAAGGACATGTACCATCTGATGCAATAACAAAACTTTTATTAGAAAATCCTGACATTAAAGGAATTACAGTTCCTGGAATGCCTGCTGGAAGTAATGTTCCGGGAATGGAGACAATTAATGAAAGAGCAGAATTTGATGTTCTAGCTGTTAATCATGATGGTTCCACATTTATATGGAAAAAATATCAATAATTTATTCACATAAAATTTCATGAAGGTTAAGTCTATTTGTCTTCTGTTTTTAATTATTTTTTCTTCGTGTACTAAAGAAGATTGTTATACTATTAGGGAAAAAAATATTATTGATGGAAAGTATTATTTTTATTTTAATACTCCATTAAATGATGGTCCAGGATATTCATCGGGAGATGGTTTAAATTCAAGTGGTTATATTCCTGATAAATATGCTTCTGGTATAGTAGATAAAGATACTTATGATTCAACAAATATTGGAGATAAGTACTGTGAATAAAGAAACCTGCCTATAAAACGAAAAGGCAGGTCTCAATAATATATAAATCAGATACTACTATTAAGTAGGTAAATAAACTATACTAGTAACATGGTATAATTGTAAAGCAAAATTATAAAATCAAAAACAGAGGTTAAATAAAACAAATGATTATTTTCTAACTTTTATCAATATTTAAAAAAAAGTGTTTTTTTTTTAATACTTTGATTTATTAATATTGTAAAAATTATTAATTTAAAAATGCTGAGTAATAATTACATAAAAAGTTCTATTATATTTTCATTATTAATAATGTCTTGTAACAATGAACTAACAATCAACTCAATGGAATCAAATCAATTAAAAAATGAAACTAGTCTTTATCTAAAACAGCATGCTGAGAATCCAGTAAATTGGCAAAGATGGTCAAATTCAATTTTTGACTTTTCTGGAGAGTTAAACAAATTAGTAATTGTTAGTATAGGATACTCTAGTTGCCATTGGTGTCATGTAATGGAAGATGAAACTTTTACTGATGATACTATTGCTAAATTAATGAATGATAATTTTATAAATGTAAAAGTTGATAGGGAAGAAAACCCTGATGTTGATCAAGCATACATGACAGCATCTCAACTTATGACAGGTATGGGAGGATGGCCTTTGAATGTTATTACTCTTCCTGATGGAAGTCCTATATATGCTGGGACATACCATACAAAAGAACAGTGGTTTGACATATTAAATAGAATTATTAGACTTAAAGAAACTAATTACGAAGGTCTTGAAGAAATAGCTAATAATGTAAAAAGTGGAGTAATTGATATAAATACAATTACAAAGAAAAATGAAGTATCTGAATTCGATAAAGATTTTTTAAGTAGAAATACAAAAATTTGGTCAGATAAATGGGATGCAGATAATGGTGGAGATATAGCTCAACAAAAATT
>CAJWCT010000039.1 GCA_913031385.1 uncultured Flavobacteriales bacterium
TCTTGCCATCACCAGCATCTTGTTTCATAACCCATGATCTTTTAACAAAGACATAGGCTAAACCTAAAACTGCCATAGCAATTGGCATATAAATCATCATTGCATCCATAATTGTATGTTTTTAGTTAGTTGGCAAAAATAATGAAATAGCTTTAATTAAAAAATACTCAGATATTTTATTTATATAATACCTTATGTACTGATTTAATCACATCATTACTGTTTGGTAACCATTCTTTTAGCAATACTGGTGAGTATGGAGCTGGCGTATCAGCTGTATTAATTTTTTCAATAGGTGCGTCTAAATAGTCAAATGCCTGAGACTGTACTTGATATGTAATTTCTGTTGATACATTGCCAAAAGGCCATGCTTCTTCAAGAATAACAAGCCTATTGGTTTTTTTAACTGATTCAATTATAGTTTTGTGATCCATTGGTCTTACAGTTCTTAGATCAATAATTTCACAAGAAATATCTTCCTTAGCTAATTCATCAGCAGCCTTATAAGCTTCTTTAATAATTTTTCCAAATGAGACAATAGTAACATCCTTCCCCTCTCTTTTTACTTCTGCTACTCCTATTGGTAAAGTATATTCTCCTTCAGGAACCTCTCCCTTATCTCCATACATATGTTCACTCTCCATAAATATTACAGGATCATTATCTCTAATTGCAGACTTTAATAGTCCTTTAGCGTCATATGGATTCGATGGTACAACTACTTTTAATCCAGGTGTGTTTGCATACCAGCTCTCAAAAGCTTGAGAATGTGTTGCTGCCAATTGGCCTGCAGATGCTGTTGGTCCTCTAAAGACAATTGGACAGTTAAATTGTCCTCCAGACATTTGTCTAATTTTTGCTGCATTATTGATAATTTGATCTATACCAACAAGCGAAAAATTAAATGTCATATATTCAACTATCGGTCGATTTCCGCTCATAGTAGAGCCTATAGCAATACCTGCAAATCCTAATTCTGAAATAGGAGTATCTATAACTCTCTTATTTCCAAATTCATCAAGCATTCCTTTAGACGCTTTATATGCACCATTATATTCGGCTACTTCCTCCCCCATTAAGTAGACATTCTCGTCTCTTCTCATTTCCTCACTCATGGCCTCACAAACAGCTTCCCTAAATTGAATCAATCTCATTAAATCAAAATTTTGAACAAAAATAATAAACCTACAATATTAATTAAATATTAAAGCAAAAAATATTTGTTTGATAATAATTATTTTAAGTTAAATTATGTATTTTTATCTACCAAATTTTATCCCTTAAATCTAATGAAAATATTAGTATGTATAAGCCATGTTCCTGATACCACATCAAAAATAAATTTCACAGAAAATAATTCAAAATTTGATAAAAATGGTATTCAGTTTGTGATTAATCCAAATGATGAATTTGGATTAACAAGAGCTATGTGGTTTAAAGAAAAACTAGGGGCTTCTGTAGATGTAATTAATGTAGGGCTTGCAGATACTGAACCTACATTAAGAAAAGCACTTGCAATTGGAGCAGATAAAGCGATTAGAATTAATTCCGATCCAAAAAATGGACTTAATGTAGCAAAGCAAATTGCACATATAGTCTCTTCTGAAAGTTATGACTTAATAATTGGAGGAAGAGAATCTATTGACTATAATGGAGGAATGGTCCCCGGAATGATTGCAGGTCTAACAGACTATAATTTCATTGATAAATGCATTAGTCTAGAAATTAATAATGGCAGTGTTACAGCAGCTAGAGAAATTGAGGGAGGAAAACAAATTATCGAATCAAAGCTTCCGCTTGTTATTGCTGGACAAAAGGGATTGGTTGAAGAGAGTGATCTTAGAATTCCTAATATGAGAGGCATTATGATGGCTAGAAGAAAAGAACTTCAAGTAGTTGATGCGATTGATGAAGATAATTCTACGTGCACAGTTAATTTTGAAAAACCTAAGCCAAAAAGTGAAGTAACATTAGTATCGTCTGATAATGTTGATGAACTAATAAATCTTCTTCATAACGAAGCTAAAGCAATATAAAATGGGGATATTAATATACGCAGAGTCAGAAAACGGAAAATATAAGAAAGATTCATTTGAAATTGCTTCTTATGCTAGAGTAACTGCTAATAAATTAAATACTTCAGTAACAGCAGTTTCAATTAATGCAAATGATCCAAGCGAATTAGGAAATTATGGAGTTGATAAAGTTTTACATATCTCTAATGACAGCCTGAAAAATTTTAATGCTGCAATATATGCTGATATAATAAAGCAAGCCTTTGAAAAGGAAAGTTCAAATCTAGCAATACTAAGCTCAAGCGCGAATGCTAAATATCTTGGATCACTTTTATCAGTAAAAATAAACGCAGGATATATTACTAACGTCATTGAAATTCCTAAAGGGTTTAATCCACTTACAGTAAAAAGAAATTCGTTTACAAACAAAGCATTTGAATATGCTAAAATAAATAGCAATAATAGACTACTAGCACTATCAAAAAATTCGCATGGAATTATTGAAAATAAAACCAGTGCCCAAATAGAAATATTTGAAGTTACTTTAGTGTCTTCTGAAATTAATGTAAAATCTACTGAAAAAGCATCTAATAAGGTAACTATTGCAGATGCTGAAATAGTAGTTTCTGGGGGAAGAGGATTGAAAGGTCCTGAAAACTGGGGGATGGTTGAAGAATTAGCAGATGTATTGGGAGCAGCAATTGCATGCTCTAAGCCTGTATCAGATTTAGGATGGAGGCCTCATAGTGAACACGTTGGTCAAACCGGAAAATTAGTTTCTTCAAATTTATACATTGCTATAGGAATATCAGGTGCAATTCAACATTTAGCTGGAATAAATTCTTCAAAAATCAAAGTAGTTATAAATAATGACCCTGACGCTCCATTTTTTAAAGCAGCTGACTATGGGATAGTCGGAGATGCTTTTGAAGTTGTTCCAAAATTAATTGAAGGTTTAAAAACTTTCAAGTCTGAAAATGCCTAAGCATTTTTCTATTTGATTAAAAATATTACATTTGTTAATAATCCTAATGATTCATTAAATGGATTTAATTAAACTTTTAATAAATGGTATTTCATATAGTCAAACTCAAAATGGGGCTTATGTGCTAATCCTAAGTGAGCTAGATGGAGAAAGAAAACTTCCAATTGTAATAGGAACATATGAGGCCCAATCTATTGCTATTGCTATTGAAAAAGATATTAAACCTCCTAGACCATTAACTCATGATTTATTCAAAAGTTTCTGTGAAAGATTTGATATAATTGTCAAACAAGTCATAATACATAAACTGGTTGATGGAGTTTTTTACTCTAGTATAATTTGTGATAGAGATGGAATTGAAGAAATAATTGATTCCCGAACTAGTGATGCAATAGCTCTAGCAACAAGATTTGATGCTCCAATTTTTACTTATGAAAATATACTTGAAAAGGCTGGAATCATAATTGAAATTGAAGAATATGATGAAGAAGACAAAATTTTGTTCAAAGAACTATTCTCTGAAGAAACAACATTGGCAAATTCTGAAGATTTTAAAGATAAAACTATTGGTGAACTCCAGAAATTATTAAAAATTGCTGTTCAAAATGAGAATTATGAAACAGCAGCAAAAATAAGAGATGAAATATCTAATAGATAAATTTAGATCTATAGCATTAATAATTGTAGCTGTCTTATTTTCTACAACTACATTTTCACAAAACATTAATGGAGTTGAAATAATCCAAAGCTCTGGTTTTACAATTGAAACATTGTTTAGAGGAATTATTGGAATGGCTTTTTTAATTTTTATTTCATTCCTTTTAAGTAATAACCGAAAAGCAATAAACTGGAAAACAGCATCATTTGGATTATTAATACAATTAATTCTTGCAATTAGCGTACTAAAAATTTCATGGGTTCAATCCATATTTGAATTTGCTGGCAAAATCTTTGTAAAAATATTAGAGTTTACAATGGAGGGGACTAAATTTCTATTTGGAGATTTAGTTAGTATGGATAATTTTGGCGGTGTATTTATTTTTGCAATTCTACCTACAGTTATATTCTTTGCTGCATTAACTTCAGTTTTGTTTTATTTTGGGATAATTCAAAAAGTTGTTAAACTTATGGCTTTACTTCTATCAAAAGTATTAGGTGTTTCTGGACCTGAGAGCCTGAGTGTCGCAGGTAATATTTTTCTTGGCCAAACAGAATCACCACTAATGATTAAAGCCTACCTTGAAAAGATGACTAAATCAGAAATTCTGCTAGTTATGATTGGAGGTATGGCAACAGTAGCTGGTGGAGTATTAGCTGCATATATTGGATTTTTAGGCGGAGATGATCCTGAATTGAAAGTGTTTTATGCTAAACATCTTTTAACAGCGTCTGTTATGGCTGCACCAGGCGCAATAGTAATATCTAAAATACTCTATCCTGAAACGGAAAAAATTGACACGAATGTTAATATCTCTCAAGAAAAGATTGGTGCAAACTTCCTTGATGCTATCTCTAACGGAACTACTGAAGGATTGAAATTAGCAGCAAATATTGCTGCAATGCTTCTTGTTTTTTTGGCATTTATTGCAATGGGTAATTACATATTAGATAAATTTGGATATCTTATTGAAATAAATAATTGGATCAACAATAATACTGTTTATGAAACCTTATCTATTGAATTTATTTTAGGCTATTTATTCGCTCCACTTATGTGGATTATCGGTGTTGCAAAAGAAGATATAACATTAATGGGGCAACTGCTTGGAATAAAAATAGTAGCAAGTGAATTTATTGGATATATTCAACTATCTGAGCTAAAACAAGCATCTAATCTTATTCATCTAAACTATCAAAAATCAATAATTATAGCTACATATATGCTGTGTGGATTTGCTAATTTTGCTTCCATTGGAATACAAATTGGAGGGATTGGATCATTAGCTCCAGGACAAAGAAAAAATCTATCTAAATTTGGTTTTAAAGCATTAATTGGCGGTACACTTGCATCACTATTATCTGCTACTATTGCAGGGATGATAATTGGGTAAAAAGTTAATAACTTTTAGAGCTTTTATTATTTCTCTTATAGATCAATTTTTATTTTTATCAGATATAAAATTTTCCTATGAAACAGTATTTAGATCTTGTAAAACACGTTCTAGAAAAGGGCGATTTTAAAGAAGATAGAACTGGCACTGGCACAAAAAGTGTCTTCGGCTACCAGATGCGGTTTGATTTGAGTAAAGGATTCCCAATGCTTACTACAAAAAAATTGCATTTAAAATCAATTATATATGAGCTGCTTTGGTTTCTTAAAGGTGATACTAATATCAAATATCTAAACGAAAATAGCGTAAGAATATGGAATGAATGGGCTGATGAAAATGGAGATTTAGGTCCTGTTTATGGATTTCAATGGCGAAATTGGAATGGGGATAATATTGATCAAATAAAAGAACTAATTGATAATTTAAAGAAAAATCCTAATAGTAGGAGAATGCTTGTATCAGCATGGAATCCATCTGTTCTGCCCGATACCTCAAAATCATTTAATGAAAATATTTCGCAGGGGAAAGTAGCGCTGCCTCCATGCCATGCATTATTTCAATTTTATGTAAATGATGGAAAATTATCATGTCAGCTTTATCAAAGAAGTGCTGATATTTTTTTAGGTGTTCCATTTAATATTGCTTCATATTCCCTATTTACTTTAATGATTGCTCAAGTATGTGGATACATGCCTGGCGACTTTATACATACATTTGGAGATGCTCATATTTATACTAATCATTTTGATCAAGTAAAATTACAGTTAACTAGATCTCCAAAACAACTGCCAACTATAGAGATTAATTCAAAAATTACTGATATATTTAATTTCAGCTTTGAAGATTTTAAATTAATTAACTATGATCCAGATCCTCATATAAAAGGAGATGTAGCTGTCTAATAATATTATGAAATCAAAAGAAAATTGTCTTACTATAATTGTTGCAGCTTCTGAAAACAATGCAATTGGGAAAAACAATAAGCTTATTTGGGATCTTCCAGATGATCTAAAGAGATTTAAAAGGTTAACATCAGGACATTATATAATTATGGGCAGAAAAACATTTGACACCTTTCCAAAATTACTACCAAATAGAACACATATAGTGATTTCTAATAAAAAAGATCTTAATGTTCCTGATGAAGTAATTGTTGTAAATAACATTTCAGATGCAATAGAAATTAGCAAAGATGATCCTAATCCATATATAATAGGAGGTGGTCAAATTTATAAACTTGGCATTAATCTTGTAGATAAAATAGAGCTTACAAGAGTTCATAGTACTTTTAATGCTGATACTTTTTTCCCAGAATTAAATCTAAATAAATGGAGGCTTATTTCTACAACCTTTCATGATGTAGATAAAAAACATGACCATTCATTTACTTATGAGACATATGAAAAAAAATAATTTAAACTATATTTAATTATTATGAGAGCATATATATTTCCTGGTCAAGGCGCGCAGTATTCTGGAATGGGGTTAGATTTATATAATGATTCCTCCTTAGCAAAAGATCTTTTTGAAATGGCCAATGCTATTCTAGGATTTGATATAACTGAAATAATGTTTAGTGGATCTCCAGAAGATTTAAAACAAACTAAAGTGACTCAACCCGCTATTTTTCTACATTCAGTAATTTTAGCTAAAACATTAGGAAGTAATTTTAAACCAGATATGGTAGCGGGCCATTCACTAGGGGAGTTTTCTGCACTAGTAGCAAATAATACCCTTAGTTTTGAAGACGGACTAAAGTTAGTCTCCGCTAGAGCTCAAGCTATGCAAAAGGCGTGTGATAATAATCCTGGAACTATGGCTGCTGTTATAGCATTAGAGAATAGTGTGGTAGAGAATATATGTGAAGAGACTGAAGGGGTGGTGGTAGCTGCAAACTATAATTGTCCAGGACAATTAGTCATCTCAGGTGAGATTAAAGCTATTGATCTAGCTTGTGAAAAATTAAAAGAACAAGGGGCAAGAAAAGCTCTTGTATTGCCAGTTGGAGGAGCCTTCCATTCTCCGCTAATGGAAGAAGCAAAACAGGAATTAGAAAATGCCATCAATAATACTACATTTAATAAACCTATATGCCCAATTTATCAAAATGTAACATCATTTGCAGTTTCTGATCAAATGAAAATAAAAGAAAATTTAATAGCTCAATTAACATCTCCTGTAAAATGGACACAGTCAATTCAAAAAATGGCAGCTGATGGCGCAACAAATTTTATTGAGCTGGGGCCAGGGAAAGTATTGCAAGGATTAGCACGTAAAATCAATGGTAATGTAGAGGCCTCTTCATTATCAAGTTAATTATGATAAATAAAAACAGAAATATTTCAATTACTATTCTTATTGCTGTAAGTATTTTATTGGATCAACTCAGTAAATTTTTAATTCGTCAGAATGTTGATCAATATTCTGAGATAAAATTAATAGGAGATTACTTTATTTTAACAAATGTTGAAAACAGTGGTGCCTTTTTAGGAATGGGAAGTGATTTTTCTCCTTTTATAAAAACAGTTTTTTTACTTATTCTTCCAATAATCGTATTAATATGTATAATGATTTATGTTTACAGAGATAAACAAATTGATAAAATTTCACTAATTGGTTTTTGTCTTATTATTGGAGGAGGAATTGCTAATATTTACGACAGAATTCTCTATGGATCAGTAACCGATTTTCTTTTTATTGATCTAGGTGGAATTTTTAAAACAGGTATTTTTAATATAGCTGATTTATCAGTTACTACAGGAATGATACTGATCTTACTAATGAGTTTTAGGAGTAAATAGATTAGTTCTTATATACTATCCCATTTTTCATTACAAATATTACATTTTCCAACGTTGAAACATTTTCTGTTGGATCATCATTTGTTGCAACAATATCAGCAATAAATCCTGGACTTATTTGACCTAATTCATCAGCATAGCCTAGGATACTAGCATTAGTAACGGTTGCAGACTGTAGACATTCCATAACAGGCATACCAACTTCATTCATATATCCAAATTCCTTAGCATTTCTACCATGAGGAAAAACACCCGCATCTGAACCAAATGCTATTTTAACTCCTTTTGCATATGCTTTCTTAAATGTAGACTGAATTTTAGGGCCAATAGCTAATGCTTTTGGGACTACAAGCTCATCATAATACCCTTCTATTTTTGCTTTTTCTGCAACTTCCTTTCCAGCAGTAATTGTAGGCACATAGTAAGTTCCATATTGCTTCATTAATTCCATACTATTTTCACTCATTAATGTTCCATGTTCAATAGTTGTTACCCCTCCAATTATTGCTCTTCTGATACCTTCATCCCCATGAGCATGAGCTGCGATAATCATACCATAATCCTTGGCTGTATCACATATTGACTTAATTTCTTCTAAAGTAAATTGAGGGTTTTGTCCATTTTTTGCTATGCTCATCACTCCGCCTGTAGCAGTGATTTTAATATTATCTGATCCATCCTTATAGCGTTGTCTTACAGCTTTTTTAGCATCATCAACACTGTTGATTACACCTTCCCTTGGGCCAGGGTCACCTTGCATCGATTTCTTTCTTCCATTTGTTGGATCTGCATGACCTCCTGTTGTCCCTATTGATTTACCTGCAGTGAAAATTCTTGGGCCAACAACCTTCCCTTTTTCAATTGCATTTCTTAATGATATATTTACGCCTGATCCTCCCAAATCTCTTACTGTTGTAAACCCTGACATTAATGTAATATTCGCATATTCAAGTGAATTAAAAGCAAGATCAGCCTCATTTAGAGTAAATGCATTTAAATATTTTTGAGGGTTATACTCACTTTCAATATGCACATGCAGATCTATAAATCCAGGCATTACTGTAGCATTTGTTAAATCAATTGTAGTATCGTCTGAATCAGTGGAAGTAACGTGACCATTTTTTATTTCAATAATTCTATCCTTAGATACTATAATTGTTTTATTGTTATAGACTTTTCCTTTTTTGGTGTCAATTAACTTACCGCATTGAATATATGTATTTTGAGAAAATAACACTGTGGTAAATAAAGCTAAACATATGGTTGCAATCCTTGTCATTTTTATTTTTTTTGATTAGTATGAATTAACTAATATAGGAATTTATTTTAGATGATTATTTTAATATAAAAATTAAATATTAATATTAAGTAATGTACTTTAGCTGAAAATATAATTAAGATT
This sequence comes from uncultured Flavobacteriales bacterium, assembly GCA_913031385.1. Lineage (GTDB taxonomy): Bacteria > Bacteroidota > Bacteroidia > Flavobacteriales > Flavobacteriaceae. The sequence continues at coordinate 9,255 of CAJWCT010000039.1, forward strand.
ATTTATAATTTATTAGTTAACATAACAGAAATTTTTATTAGAATCTTATCTAGATTTAATAGAAAAATTAGACTTGGATTAATTGGGAGAAAGGAGTCTTTTAATAAAATTCAATCCTTAATTAATCAAAATGATAAGGTCATTTGGGTGCATTGCTCATCCTTAGGTGAATATGAGCAAGGGCTGCCAGTTTTTAAATGTCTTAAAGAAAAATATAATGATCATAAAATTATATTAACCTTCTTGTCTCCTTCTGGATATGAAGTAAAAAAAGCATCCAGCATTGCGGATTTAGTTATTTATCTTCCCATTGATTCAAATAGAAATGCTAAAAAATTTATAACTACCATAAAACCAAAACTAGTAGTTTTTGTAAAAAATGAAATCTGGCCAAACTATATAAAATATATTAAAAAACACGATATTAAGTCTGCCTTGATATGTGGAGTATTTAGAGAAGGACAACTTAAATTTTCATGGCCTTTTAACTTCTTGGCCAATAGCATTTTAAAGTTTGATTATGTTTTAGTTCAAAATGAAGAATCAAAACAAAAAATTCAAAACCTAGGACATAATAATACATATCTATGTGGAGACACTCGATTTGATAGAGCATATGATACAATGAATCAAGATGAATCTATAGAGTTCATAGAAGAATTTAAAGGAAATAAATTATGCCTAGTTGCTGGAAGCATCTGGGAGGAAGATGAAAAAATATTAGTTAATTATATTAATACATGTGAACAAGATCTTAAATTCATTCTTGTTCCACATGAAATAAATAAACAAAAAATCAGTAAGTTAAGAGACTCAATATCACAGCCTTCAAAATTATATTCAGAGTTTTCTAAAAAGGGAAATGATAGCAATGTGCTTATAATTGATAATGTTGGAATACTGGCAAGATTATATAAATATGCAGATATGGCATATATTGGCGGGGCAATGGGAACCTCAGGATTGCACAATACACTAGAACCTGCCATTTATGGAATTCCAATTATAATTGGCAAGAACTTCTCTAAATTCTCAGAAGCTAAAAAAATGATAAAACTTGGCGGAATGTTTAGTGTTAAAAATGATCAGGAATTTAAAGATCATGTAGATCGTTTGGCTGAAAATAAATTAGCAGCTAATGAAATTGGGTTAATAAATTCTAATTTTATTTTAGAAAATAAAGGGGCAACTAAAAAAATTATGAACTATTTATAAATTTAAAAAATGAAAAAAATTTTAATTCTTTGCATACTATTATTATTTAATAATATTTATTCTCAAAACGTTACTCTAGAGAGTTTTGGGCCATCATTTGATGATCCCGTTGAAATTAAGCATGCAGGGGATGATAGACTATTTATTGTTGAGCAACCTGGAGAAATAAAAATATTAAACTCAAACGGCACAGTTAATTCAACTCCCTTTTTAGATATTAGAGATGAGGTTTCTACTAATGCTAATGAGCGTGGGTTACTTGGACTAGCATTTCATCCAAATTATCCTTCAACTCCATATTTCTTTGTTAACTATACAAATAACAGTGGTGATACAGTTATTGCCAAGTATAGTGTAAGTTCAAACCCTGATATAGCAAATACCAATGAAACAATACTTTTAACTATTGATCAGCCATATTCTAACCATAATGGCGGTTGTATTAATTTTGGCCCTGACGGATATTTGTATATAGGCATGGGAGATGGAGGAAGTGGAGGTGACCCGCAAAATTATTCTCAAAACCTAAATTCTCTTTTAGGAAAAATGCTTAGAATAGATGTTGATAATGGTTCTCCATATGCTGTTCCAAATGATAATCCATATGGAGATGAAATATGGGCAAATGGTCTAAGAAATCCTTGGAAATTCTCCTTTGATACTAATGGAGATTTATGGATTGCTGATGTAGGACAATATACATGGGAGGAAATTAACCTAGTTGCAAATGATCCTGGAGGATTAAACTACGGTTGGAGATGTTATGAGGGAAATCATACATTTAACACAAGTTCTAATTGTCCAGATGCAAGTGGATTGACCTTTCCTGTTGGCGAATATTCGCATAACAATAGCGGATTTTATAAATGTTCAATAACTGGAGGATATATTTATAGGGGAAGTCAAATTAGTGGAATGAATGGGGTGTATTTCTTTGCCGATTATTGTAGCCAAGAAATTGGAATGCTTTCATATAATTCCTCTTCAGATTCCTGGGATATGTATTTAGATAGTCCAAATGCAACTGGAGCATGGGTGACTTTTGGAGAGGATATAGATGGAGAGCTATATGTAGCTTCTATATATGGTGGTATTTACAAGATAACTGATGCTGCACTAGGGTTGAATTCCGTTGATCAAAACAAACTAAATTTTTATCCAAACCCAACAGAGGGAATAATTTTATTTAATAATTACAGTGAACCATTTGATGTAATTATATATGATATTAATGGACGCATAGTTATTGAACATAATAATTATTCTTCACAAGAATTAAATATATCCAAATTAAATGCTGGCATATATTTTATGCAAATCAATAATTCATATACTCAAAAACTTATTAAAAAATAATATTACTTTTCGAGTAAGTTAATTCTCAATGGAAGTTAATATGAGACATATGATGATGATTTTATTATTTCAATTAGCAAGTTGTCTTTCGCTGACAGCCCAAGGCATTGAAGATTTATCTTTCGGGACCGAGACTACATTGGAAATAATGACTTGGAATATTGAACATTTTCCTAAAAATGGTCAAACTACAGTAAATTATGTGATAGACATAATAGAAGCTTTAGATGTAGATATATTGGCGATACAAGAAGTAGACGATATCGATTCTTTTAACCAACTAGTTGATGGTTTAAGCTCATACAATGGCTATATAGAGTCGGAGTGGTTTGCCGGATTGGCATATATTTTCAAAACAGATATAATACAAATTAACAACATTTATGAAATATACACTTCTTCAGAATATTGGAATTATTTTCCAAGGTCTCCAATGGTTATGGATTTAAATTTCATGGATGAAAGATTTATTATTATAAACAATCATTTTAAATGCTGTGGGGATGGAATTTTAGAGATCAATAATACTGATGACGAGGAAACAAGAAGGTATTTTGCTA
>CAJWCT010000040.1 GCA_913031385.1 uncultured Flavobacteriales bacterium
GATATTTATGGATATGTCAGATATGTTCATCCAAATACTAACGCAGAAGAAAATAATATTCAAAGAGGAGATGTATTTAATAAAATTAATAATACACCTCTAACAATTGACAATTACTCAGATCTTTTATCTTCTGATAGCTATACAGTTAATTTTGCTAATTACTTAGATCAAAATACTTCAGAGACATCTGATGACCAAATAATATCAAATGACATAAACATTGAACTAAACAAAGTTTCATATGAAAAAGATCCTATTCATATCTCATCGATAATAGAAACTCAAAATCAAACTGTAGGCTATCTAATGTTTAATAGATTTATTGGAGATTATAATGATGAATTAATTAGTGTTTTTTCAAATTTTAAATCTAATAATATTAGTGACTTAATTCTAGACTTAAGATATAATCCTGGAGGTTCAGTAAATACTTCTATTCTACTCTCAAGTTTAATTACGGGACAATTTACTGGCGAGATAATTAGTACAGAACAATGGAATGATGAAATTCAAGCCTATTATCTTAATAATGACCCTGAATTTTTAATTAATCGATTTATTGGAAATAGCAATAGTTTAAATTTAAGTCGTGTCTTTATTATAACAACTCAAAGTTCAGCATCAGCAAGTGAACTGGTTATAAACTGCCTAGATCCTTATATAGATGTTATTCATATTGGAACTAACACCTATGGAAAATACCAGGCATCTGTTACATTATATGATTCTGAAAGTTTTACTCTTGAAAGTGCAAATCCAAATCATACATATGCACTCCAGCCGCTTGTTCTAAAAACTCTAAATTCCATAGGCAACACCGATTATTTTAATGGTTTAGCTCCTGATATAATTCTTGAAGAGAATACTGCCAATCTTGGAGTTTTAGGAGATGAAAACGAGCCTCTTCTTGCTCTTGCATTGCAACAAATAACATTAGATAGAAAAGTAATTGATATAATTAGTCCTATTAAGCTCATTGATGACAGTAATAGATTTGAATTATTACAAAAAGAGATGTATATTGATTTAAAGAATAGTTTTTTTAAAAAAAATGAAATTACAAATGAATTTTAAAAAAATTTCAAAGAGAGAGACAATTTTATTATTATTTATAATTTTTGCCGCAATAATAAGATTAATGCCGCATCCTCCAAATTTTGCGCCTATAACTGCAATGGCTTTATTTGGTGGCTTAAATTTTCATAACAAAAAACTAGCATATTCTATCCCGCTTCTAGCAATGATAATATCTGATTTATTTCTTGGATTTTATTCTATATCAATTTTTGTCTACACTTCATTTATAGCTATTACATTTATAGGAACTGTGATTAATAAAATTAATATATCTAATATATTTTTAAGCAGCCTATTGTTTTTTATAATAACTAATCTAGGAGTTTGGATTCTGGGCTATCCCATGACTCTTGAGGGACTATTAACCTGTTTTACTCTAGCACTACCGTTTTTTGGATATGCCTTAACAGGAGACTTATTTTTCAGCTTATTATTTAAGTATGGTTTTAAAGCAGTAGAAGAAAATTATCTAATTCATTCAAATTAGTCTTCTAAAAGAGGTTTCTCAATTTCCTCAGAAGCAATGTTTAATTTGGAGTTTCCAGATGATATTTTAATAACATCTTTATCTATCTTTTTAAATTCCTTAGTACTATCATTATAATGGTTAACTGCTGTTCCTAGGGTATTTCCTAGTTTATCATGATAAGTTTTATAAGCATTTAAGTGCGTAGATAATTTTTCAACGTTCTTCAAAATATCATTAATAGAATCCTCTACCTTTAGATTATGTAGTGCTTTTACTGTAATCTGTAACATTGGAAATAAACTCATAGGAGATACTATCATTACTTTTTTTGTATAGGCATATGAAACTAAATCTCTCTGATTAATCTTTAATGTTCCTACTCTACTATTCAACAAATCTTGATATAAACCGTCAGCAGGTATAAACATATATGCATAATCAGTAGTGTCCTCATTAGGTCGAATATACTTGGCTGTTTCATCAATTCTACTTTTGATGTCAGACTTAAATTTCTTTTCCAAGTCAGCTAGCTCATCTTTATTTGAACATTCGATCATCTTGTTATAATTGTCAAGAGAAAATTTAGCATCAATTGGAATTATATACTCACCTACTCTAACAATAGCATCAACTATCTCTTTATTTTTAAATGAATGCTGCATTTGAAAAAGTTCAGGTGGAAGCACATTTGCTAATAAATTTTCTAACTGTATTTCACCTAGGACTCCTCTTTGTTTCTGATTTCCTAAAATCTTTTCTAGAGTCTTCATTTGATTAGCAAAACTTAAAACCTGCTCATTAGTTCCTTTTATTTTTTCTAATTCGGTAGTAACATCCTTTATAACCTTATTAGATTCCTTAAACTGTTTTGTTATATTAGAACTTGAGGTTTTATGAAAATCATTAATCTGCTTATTTATATCTTTTAATTTAGATTCAATTTCTGTTCTACTTTCCTTAGAATTAGCATCAATTTCCTTTCTTATTTCTTGAATTTGAGAACTCAGTGAATTTGAAAATTGAATTAAGTCATTGGTGGATGTTGATCCAACACTAGTTTTTGAATTATAGACTAGATATATTAGCCCTAATATTATAATACATAAAAAACCAATTACTATTTCCACAGTGATAGAATTAATAGAAAAACAATTTACAAAATTTTACTGACCAATAAACAAATAAGAAATTAAAAAATTACTCTATTTACTCAAGTACATTTTTCTTCTAGAATACAGCTCATGAAATTTATCATCCTGAAGATTATCAATAAATAAAATACTCTCACCAGTGCTTTTCATCTCAGGGCCAAGCTGTTTATTTACATTAGGGAATTTGTTGAATGAAAAAACAGGCTCTTTAATAGCATATCCGTTGTATGTAGGATTAAACTTAAAGTCTTTAAGTTTCTTTTCCCCCAACATAACTTTAGTTGCATAATTTACATATGGCTCCTTATAAGCTTTTGAAATAAAAGGAACTGTTCTTGATGCTCTTGGGTTTGCCTCAATTATATATACCATATCATCTACTATTGCAAACTGAATATTAATAAGACCAACAGTATTTAGGGCTTTAGCAATTTTTTCTGTATGATCTTTAATTTGTTGTAGAACTAAATCTCCTAAATTAAAAGGAGGTAAGCAAGCATTGCTATCACCGGAATGAATACCACATGGCTCTATATGTTCCATTATTCCTATTATATAAATATTTTTACCATCAGATATTGCATCTGCCTCTGCCTCAATAGCTCCATCTAAATAATGATCTAAAAGAAGGTTGTTATTTGGTATTTTCCTCAATAAATCATCCACATGCTCTTTAAGGTCTTTTTCATTTATTACAATTTTCATACCCTGACCGCCAAGCACATAGGAAGGTCTAATTAAAATTGGGAAATCTAATTTTTTGGATGCTATAATAGCTTCATCTACGCTAGAGGCTGTATCAAATTCTGGATAAGGAATATTATTCTCTTTTAAAAGTGTTGAGAACGAGCCTCTATCCTCAGCTAAATCTAATGATTTGTAATTCGTTCCGATTATATTTATTCCATATCTATCTAGTTTTTCAGATAACTTTAATGCTGTTTGACCACCTAATTGAACGATAACACCTTCAGGATTTTCATGTCTAATTATATCATATATATGCTCCCAAAACACTGGTTCAAAATAGAGCTTGTCAGCAATATCAAAATCAGTAGAAACTGTTTCAGGATTGCAATTAATCATTATTGTCTCATATCCACATTCTGCGCTTGCCAAAACCCCATGAACACAGCAATAATCAAATTCTATTCCTTGACCTATTCTATTTGGCCCTGAACCTAAAACAATGATTTTCTTTTTGTCACTAACTACACTTTCATTATGAGAATACTTTTTTCCTTCTTTATTTTCTATTTCATTTTCAAAAGTAGAATAATAGTATGGAGTACTTGCAGTAAATTCGGCTGCACATGTATCAACAAGTTTATAAACCCTGTTAATATTCATCTCCTGACGTTTATTATAAACTTGACTTTCTAGACAATTTAAAATATGAGCGATTTGACGATCACCATATCCTTTTTGTTTAGCCTCTAGGAGTAAATCTTTTGATATTGAATCAATTGTATATTTTGAAATTTCTTTTTGCAGTAAGTAAAGCCCTTCATATTGTCTTAAAAACCACATATCAATTTTGGTCAATTCATTAATTCTACTTAATGGTATCCCTATTTGTATAGCATCAAAAATTACAAAAACCCTATCCCATGATGCATTTATTAATTTACTGATTATTAGATCTTTATCCTTGTAACTCTTTCCGTCGGCTCCAATTCCATTTCTTTTAATTTCCAAAGATTGAGTAGCTTTATGAAGAGCTTCTTGAAAGCTTCTTCCAATACCCATTACCTCACCAACTGATTTCATTTGTAACCCTAAAGTCCTGTCACTACCTTCAAACTTATCAAAATTCCACCTTGGAATTTTTACGATTACATAATCTAAAGTTGGCTCAAATAAAGCTGATGTAGATTTGGTTATTTGATTCTCAAGTTCATCTAGATTATATCCTATTGCTAACTTTGAAGCTATTTTTGCAATTGGATATCCAGTAGCTTTACTTGCCAAAGCAGATGATCTTGAAACCCTAGGATTAATTTCAACTGCTATAATATCTTCTTTTTCATCAGGGCTTACAGCAAACTGAACATTACAGCCACCAGAAAAATCACCTATACTTCTCATCATCTTAATTGCCATATCTCTCATTTTTTGATAACAAGTATCGCTAAGTGTCATAGCGGGTGCAACTGTTATTGAATCCCCAGTATGAATACCCATAGGATCCATATTCTCAATAGAACATATAATTACCACATTATCATTAGAGTCTCTAAGTAATTCTAATTCATATTCCTTCCAGCCAATTAATGCTTTATCTATCATTACCTCATGAATTGGAGAAATTTCTAAGCCTCTAGTTAATAATTCATCGAAATCCTCTTCTTTATATACTATAGAAGCCCCTGTGCCTCCTAATGTGTATGAGGCTCTTATCACTAAAGGAAATCCAAATTCTTGTGCAATTTCCTTTCCTTTTAAATAAGAAGTAGCAGTGGCTTGTGGAGCCATTGCAATTCCAATATCAAGCATTAAATTTCTAAATTGTTCTCTATCCTCAGTAATATTTATTGCATTAATATCAACGCCTATGATTTCTACATTATTTTCTTTCCAAATTCCTTTTTCATCAGCTTCTATACATAAATTCAGAGCGGTTTGTCCGCCCATTGTTGGAAGAACTGCATCAATTTGAGGATGCTCTTTTAAGATTTGATCAATTGAAGTAGTGGTTAGAGGTAACAAATATACATGATCAGCCATTACTGGGTCAGTCATTATTGTTGCTGGATTTGAATTTATTAGTATGGTTTCTATACCATCTTCTCGAAGAGATCTTAAGGCTTGTGATCCAGAATAATCAAACTCACAAGCTTGGCCAATTATTATAGGACCCGAACCAATTATAAGTATTGATTTTAATTTATCTCTTTTAGGCATTAGGCACTATATTTTAGTAAAAATAATTATCAAAAAGATAAAAAAAAAGGTGTTACGTCAGTAACACCTAATATAATATCAACAATTGTTAATCATTATTATTTATGACTTGTTTCAGAAGACACTGAAAGTTTTTTTCTTCCCTTAGCTCTTCTGCGAGAAATAACTTTTCTACCACCAACTGTAGACATTCTCTCCCTAAAGCCATGCTTATTTTTTCTCTTCCTTTTTGATGGTTGAAATGTTCTTTTACTCATTTTTTTTGATTTAACTTAATCTGCTTAAAATATATTATTAAGCTGCCGGCAAAGATACAAAGACTTTTTACTTTAACAAATCTATTAATTAATATTATCTTTAGTTTTTATTAACTTTATTCATTGAAATTCATATAGACTTATGATTCATAAATACATCAAATTATTTCTTTGTTTTGCTTGTATTGGATTATCAACATTGCAGTTTATAGATGGGTTAATTGGGAATGGAATAATGTATTTAATAATAGCGTTAATTATTCTGTTTCTATTTTTTAAGAATGAATTTCTTCTCTTAGCATTTTTCCAATTGAGAAAACAAAATCTTGTTGGAGCTGATAAATGGTTGAATAGGATTAAAAATCCTTCTACAGCCTTAGTTAAAAAACAACAAGGTTATTATAATTATTTGAAAGGATTAATAACATCTCAAAAAAACATGAATGAAGCTGAAAAATATTTTAAAACGGCTATTAGTTTTGGTTTAAATATGGATCATGATTTAGCAATGGCAAAATTAAATTTAGCTGGAATTGCGTTTACTAAGAGAAGAAAACTTGAAGCGCAGAAACTACTTCAAGAAGCACAAAGATTAGATAAGAATGGAATGCTTACGGATCAAATTAAAATGATGAAAAATCAAATGAAAAGATCTCATATTCCAAATCAACACTTTGGATCAAGTAGAATGGGAAGAAGGTAGAATTTTAATTTTCTATAATCTTAATAAGATTCTGGTTAAACCACTTTGCTCTAGTTATAATCATTTCATGTCTTCCATTCTCTATTACAATCGAATTTTTTATATATTTTATGGGAAAAATATGATCTGAATTACCATGGATGTGTACAATATTATCTAAAGTTTTTTCTTGATCCCAATTTAAGAGACAATTAATACTCCATTTCAAATAATCTTTGTCTCTTACTGTTAAATATCTGTCTGCAAGATTAATCCTTTTATATATTTTATCAATTTTGGAATATTTTAAAAATTTAAAAAAATTATTAAATGTACTCATTGGAAATATCTTGTGAATGTTTGTTGCCCTAATTAATCTAAAATTTTTAGGAAGCTCCTTTTTGTTTTTAATACTAGAGATAATTATTAGCTTTTTTATTGACATTAACCTGCTAAGCTCCTGAGCAATAACTCCACCAAATGAAACCCCTATTAATATTATATTTTCATGTTTAATTTCATTTGAAAGTCTAATACAATAATCATTAAGTGATTCATTTTTAATTGGCATAAACCAATCTAATAAATGAATACAGTATTTGTCTTTTGGGAATTGTAAATATTCAAATATCAACGAATTAGCCCCCAAACCTGGCATTAAATAAATATGTTGTTTATTATTACCCATTTTATTATGTAAAATGACTATCTATGTTTTTTTTTATAATTTTGTAGTCCCTTTTACTATAAATTTATGGAAATTAATGATAATACATTTTTAAGACAATTTGAGACCAAAACAAATGGGAAGCTTGCTATTATAGAGTATTCTCTTCAAGATAGAAAAATTTTCTTAACTAAAATAGTTGCTCCAGAAATTAAAAATAAAGATGTATTTGTCGATGATTTCATCTATAATGTATTAGAAATAATTAGCGAACGTAATATAAGTGTAGTACCAACAGTTCCAAAGATTACTAAATACATAAGAAAAAACAGAAGATATAAGTCACTTCTCCCAGTTGGAATAAGAATTTAGCCAATTATAAGCTTAGGCATTCCTCTTGTATTTTTTCTTCTACCCTAATATACCCATCCTGATCAATTTCATTTATTCTCACAGGTTTTAATTTATTTGCTAATTCAGGGTTCCACGGCGTTCTAACCCTTAAATAATTTTCTGTATAACCATAAATATATCCTCTTCTGTTTTCAGTTTCATATAATACAGTTTTATCTAGACCTATTTGACTCTCATAAAAAATTCTTCTTTTTTTATCAGATAATGACCTAAGAATCATACTCCTTTTTGTTCTAACTTCTTTAGGAACTTGAAAATTCATTGTTGATGCAAGTGTGTCGTTTCTTTCAGAATAAGTAAAAACATGTAAATAAGATATTTTTAATTCTTTTAAAAAGTCTAATGTCTCCATAAAATATTCATCAGTTTCTCCGGGAAATCCTACTATTACATCTACACCAATACATGCATTAGGAATTGTGTCATTTATATGATTAATTCTATCAATGTAAAGATCCTTATTGTATCTTCTCTTCATACTTTTTAATATTTGATTGCTACCACTTTGCAAAGGGATGTGAAAATGTGGAACAAATAGTCTACTGTTAGCTAGAAATGAAATTATTTCTTTACTTAACAAGTTCGGTTCTATTGAGGATATTCTAAATCTGGAAATATTTCCAGATTTATCTAATTGCTCGACTAAATCAAGAAAAGTGTTTTCATGTTTTTTATTCCCATACTCACCCTTTCCATAATCTCCAATATTTACTCCTGTAAGAACAATTTCTTTTACTCCCTCTGAAGCAATTATTTCTACATTATTTTTAATATTTTCAAGGGTGTCACTTCTAGATATACCTCTAGCTAATGGGATTGTACAATATGTGCATTTATAATCACATCCATCCTGAACTTTTAAAAAAGCTCTAGTTCTATCATTTAACGAGTAGCTGCTAATGTAAGTATCAACACTACTTATATCACATGAATATATGTTTGGATGTTTATTTTTTGATAAATCTCCTATATAATCTAATATATTGAACTTCTCATTAGCACCAAGTACTAAATCCACTCCTTTAACATCTGATAATTCATTGGGTTTTAATTGGGCGTAACAACCAATTGCAACTATAAATGCATTAGGATTTAATCTATTCATTTTCCTAACTACACTCTTAAACTTATTATCAGCATTTTGAGTTACAGAGCAAGTATTAATTACATATATATCTGCCTTTTTTGATGCATTAACAATTTTATAATTGTTTCTTTGAAAATCTCTAGATATTGTTGAAGTTTCAGAGAAATTCAATTTGCAACCAAGAGTATAAAATGCTACTTTTTTAATAACAGACATTCTCGTAAATTTATAATTAAATAGCAATATGAAAAAAACAAGCTTTTTATACTTCTGAAAGATACTTTTTCATCACGACATTATTCACTTTAAATCCATTACGTGAATAAAAGTTTATCAATTTTTTATTGCAAAATAATGTTATTCTGTAGCAACCCTTTTTCCTAGAAATTTCAATTAATTCCTTAATAAGCGAGACTCCCACCATTTTTCCTCTAACCTCGCTATCGACTACAATATCTTCAATATGTCCAGCAACTTCTCCTCTTATCTTATTCTCTATTACCACACTTCCATATGCTACAATTCTATTATTATAAATGCCAACGATTGAATTTGAGCTAGTATTAGACTTGAAATCATTCCATGCCTTCTTTCTATCAATATTTTCAAGATCTATCTTTTTAAGTTGATTTAGAAGAATAAAAACATCATTAATATCTTCTTCTTTAACAAGTCTAAAATTAATTTCTGACATTTATTTTTTTTTATAAAAGTAAAAAAAAAGCCTTTCATTGTATTTTGAAAGACTTTATCATAATCTAATACAATCCTATTACTTCTTAAATTTAGCGTATTTAGTTCTAAATTTATCAACTCTTCCTGCTGTATCCACAAGTTTCGCTTTACCTGTATAATAAGGATGAGAGGACCTAGATATTTCTAACTTAACTAAAGGATATTCTTTACCTTCTACATCTATAGTTTCTGAAGTTTGCGCAGTAGACTTAGCTAAAAAAACATCATTATTTGACATATCTTTAAAAGCCACCAGTCTATAATCTTTTGGATGAATTTCTTTTTTCATCATTTTTTGTTTTGAGGTGCAAATTTATATATTTTTTGTAATTATACAATATTAGATTAAACTTAATTTAATTACACCCATTTGTCTTTTCTTATATTTGCATAATATAAAAAATTAACTATGGAAATAGATGTAAAAAAAATATCAGCAGATCTTGGAGTTAAATTAGGTTTATTACTTTTTTTATCAAATGCTGTCTTTTATATAATTGATCTAGAATTATTTCTTAATTGGAAAATATCTATAATCTTTTTTGTTATAGTTATTGGTTCTGGGATTTATTCAATATTAAACTCTAGAAAGAAATTAGGAGGCTATATAAATTGGTCTGATGGGTTTATATCCTATATGGCTTGTGTTGCTGTTGGAATGCTTATAGCAGCACTAACACAAATATTCATATTTGTAATTTTAGATCCAGGCGCAGCTGAGCGACTCAATGAAATGTCAATGATAATGGTTAAAGAAATGTATACTGGAATGAATTTACCTGAAGAAGTAATTCAACAAGCATTAATTGAGCTTGAAAAAAATCCACAATTATCATTAAGTAATTTAAGCCTTTCATTAGCTGTAGGATTAGGAATCCAAGCAATTTTTGGAGCAATAAATGCTTTAATCTTTAAAAGAAGTAATCCAGAAATTGCTTAAGTATGGATATTTCCGTTATAATCCCTCTTTTAAATGAAAGTGATTCATTAAGTGAATTACACTCATCCCTTGAAAAAGTTATGGCTTCAAACTCATTTTCTTATGAAGTAATTTTTATAGATGATGGAAGCTCAGATGATTCATGGAATGCAATTAATAGATTATCTGAAGAAAATCAATCTATAAAAGGTATTCGTTTCCTTAAAAACTATGGAAAATCGCAAGCTCTTCATGTTGGTTTTTTAAAAGCTAAAGGAAATGTCGTTTTTACAATGGATGCTGATCTTCAAGATGATCCTGAAGAAATTCCAGCATTATACAAAATGATTACTAACGAAAACTATGATCTAGTTTCAGGTTGGAAAAAGAAAAGATTCGATTCTGTATTACTTAAAAATATCCCTTCAAAAATATTCAATTTTGCTGCCAGACTAACTTCAGGTATCAAATTAAATGATTTTAATTGTGGATTAAAGGCATACAAAGCTGAAGTTGTGAAAAATATAGAAGTGTACGGAGAAATGCATAGATATATCCCCGTACTAGCAAAAAATGAGGGATTTAATAGAATTGGTCAAAAAATTGTAAAACATAGACCTAGAAAGTACGGTAAAACCAAATTTGGGCCTAGCAGGTTTATTCATGGCTTCTTAGATTTAATTACAATATGGTTTATTTCAAAATTTGGAAAAAGACCAATGCATCTTTTTGGGAGAATTGGGTTTTTAATGTTATTAATTGGATTTTTGTTTGCAACCTATTTAGGTTATGACAAATTGTTTGTTAATCCTTATGGAAAGTTAATAACAGAAAGGCCTGAATTTTATATTAGTCTAGCAACTATGATTATTGGGAGTCAATTCTTCGCTATAGGCTTTATTGGAGAGTTAATATTAAGATATAATCAATCTAAAATACACTACAGAGTAAGACAAGAAGTTAACCTATAAAAAAACCCTCACCAAAGTGAAGGTTTTTTTATAATAAATTGCTTTAATTTATTCTTCTGTTTCTTCTGATGCTTCTTCTTCAGATGCATCTTCTGATGGACCTTGATTTTGATATACCCAGAATTTTTGAACCATACCATCCTTAATATTAGCATCAATCATATCTAAAACACTAGTTTTAACTCCATCAACAGTTGAAGTAGTATTGTGTCCAGCAATTATCCATTCTTCACCACCTGTGACGCCTATATAAGGCATCGCCCAATACACGTTCCATTTAGGATTTGCTGTTTCAAACCAAACTTTTAAAAATGCTGCGTGAGCTTCCTTTCCTTTAATTACTGCTCCTTCTGGTCCCATTATGTATATAGAATCAGATTCCATAGCCATTATAGCTTCCACATCTCCATTATTATGAGCATCAATGTACTTCATCCATACATCAGTTACATCATCAGAAGCAACAACAAATTTTTCCTCAGGTTGAGGAGAAAAGAAACCAGCACCTTCTTGTTCTAGGACAACAGGATCTGGCGTCATTTTATCAGCCATTCTTTGAACAGCAGAATTGTTACACGAATAACTGATTACAGCAAGAACTGCAACAGTTATCATTAATTTAAATTTTTTCATAATTATCAATTTTTTTTATAAATGTATTAAAATATCTCTTTTAATTTCATAACTGTTGTTAATTTATAAGTTTTTTAACAACCTTTACTAATAATTTTCTTCTTAATAGCTTAATTTTGCAAATATCTTTTAAAGAATATGTCTTTGAGTGAAATAGAGAAAAAAGCTAAAAAATGGTCAAAAGATCCATTTTCTAAAGAAACACAAGAGAAAGTTAAAGAACTTTATAAGGACAAAAGACTTTTAGAAGATTGTTTTTATAAAGATCTAGAGTTTGGTACAGGTGGTATGAGAGGTAT
>CAJWCT010000041.1 GCA_913031385.1 uncultured Flavobacteriales bacterium
GTTTTTTTTCTGATTATCTTTGATTGATTCTGTAATTGCTTTTACTGAATTAATTATTTGAGTTAGATCTATTGAATTATTTTTTGTGGGTGTTCCAACACAGATAAAACATCCATCAGTTTCACTAACAAGTTTGTTTACATCATTTTGTGGAATTAAATAGTCTGTAGAAATTACTTTTTCTAAAATTTCTTCCAATCCTTTCTCAAAAAATGGCAAATTTTTCTTTCTAATTTGTTCTAGTTTTTCTTCATCCACGTCAAAAATACTAATTTTATGTTTTAACGATGCTAGACAAATCCCAGTTGTTAATCCAACATAACCTGCTCCAACAACACCGATTTTCAAGACAAATTATCCCCATACCATTTGTAAACTCGTTTTAATCCTTCCTCTAGATCTATTTTTGGAACATAATTTACAGTTTTTTTAATTAAACTCATTGCTTCAGATTCTTGAAGAGTTGGAGCATCCCTATATATGGTTCGAGTTGAATAAGGAGAATAAACAGGAATATTATGTTCCTTTTTATAATTTACAACCTGTATTTCCTTACCAAGAATTAAAGTAGAATTTTCTGGATAACGAGAGCTTGACTGAATATCTGTTGTTGCCTTTACAAGTTCATCAAGTATATCTTCAACTTTAGCAAGACTATGATCAACACCATCATGCGGATCTATAGGTTGCACTTCCACAGTTGCTTCAAGGTCTAAGTACGGATCAGCTTTATATCTTGTCTTATATAAGTCTGGTCTGTCTCTTCTAATAATCTTTAATAGATCTTCTTTTGTAGTATTAGTGGTTATTTGATCTTCAAGTTCTAAAAACTGTCTTTCTTCTTTCTTGACTTGTGGTTTTCTTTTCTGGCTATATCGGTTGACCATCCAATTTCAAAATATTTTTTAGATGATCCTGAATTTATTAAATTTAAAGAAGAATGTTCAAAAACTGGAACCACTGAAGAATCAATTGCTTTAGGAGAAAAGATAGGATTTAAAACCAATCTAATTGCGGTTAATCCTTTAAATAATAATGAAAAAGTTCCTGTTTACTTTGCAAATTTTGTATTGATGGATTATGGATTTGGTGCTGTTTTTGGTTGCCCCGCACATGATCAAAGAGATTTAGACTTTGCTTTAAAGTATAATTTATCTGTAAAAACAGTAGTAAAACCCAAGGATGGTAAGGATGACTTTGAAGTTGAAAAAGAAGCTTATACTGGACCAGGATTAATTATTAATTCAGAATTTTTAAACGGTTTAAAAGTTCCAGAAGACTCTATTTCTAAAACGATAGAAATTTTAGAAAATAAAAAAATTGGCAAAAAAAAAATTGATTTTAGATTGAAGGATTGGGGTGTGTCTAGACAGAGATATTGGGGCTGTCCAATACCAGTTGCTTATGATGAAGATGGCAACGTTATAAAAATTCCAAAAGAAGAACTTCCTGTCAAATTGCCTGAAAATATTGATCTTAATTGCAAAGGCAATCCTCTAGATAAACAAACCGTTTGGAAATCAGTTAAAATTAATGGAAAAAAATGTATTAGAGAAACAGATACATTAGATACGTTTGTAGATTCATCTTGGTACTTTTTAAGATTTTGTTCACCAAATGAAGAAAGTTATGGTTTTAATTTAAATGAAATTGATTATTGGATGCCAGTGGATCAATACATTGGAGGAGTAGAACATGCAATTTTACATCTACTCTATTCAAGATTTTTTATGCGAGCGATTAATTATAAAAACACGAAATTTAAAATTAAGGAACCATTCAATGGTCTTTTTACTCAAGGTATGGTTTGTCATGAAACTTATAAAGACGAAAATAATCAATGGCTTAGCCCGGACCAGGTTGAAACAAAAGATGGAAAAAAATTTTTTATGAAAAATAATCCAAACAAAAAAGTGATTGTTGGACCATCAGAATCTATGTCAAAATCAAAACAAAATACTATAGAACCTGAAATAATAATTGAAAATTATGGAGCAGATGCTGTTAGATTATTTATCTTATCCGATAGCCCTCCTGAAAAAGATGTACAATGGTCAGAACAAGGAATGATAGCTTCATATAAATTTGTCCAAAAACTTTGGATGCTGCATGAAAAAATAAAAATAAAAATAAGTAAAACACATGAAATAAATTCAGATGTAATCTCAAAATTTACTAACCAATTAATTGATAAAATAAATAATAATTTAGAAAGATTTAATTACAATGTTATAATAGCAAGCATGTATGAGACATATAATTTTTTAAATCAAAAAATTAATGAACCAATTAATTCTAAAGATTTAATTGAAAATTATAGGAAAATATTATCAATATTTTCACCAGTATTACCTCATTTCACATCTGAATGTTTAGAGAGTCTTAATTTAGATCCTTTTCAAAAATGGCCTCCTGTTGATAAAAATCTACTAGCAAATGAAATGATAGAGTATGTTATACAGATCAATGGAAAAAAAAGAGGAGTAATAAAAGCTGCAAAAGATATTACGGATAATGATCTAATGGCTCAAATTCAAAAAGATGAAAAAAATAATAAGATAATTAAAAACAGAAATATTAATAAAATTTTTTTTGTTAAAAATAGATTAATAAATATTTTATTCAAATGATGAAGATATATAAATTAAATTACTTGATTTTATCTTTTTTCTTTATTGTTAGTTGTGGATATCAGCCTTTATATTCAAATAAAGAAACAAATTTTTATATTTATAAAATCAATTCATTTGGAGATAAAAAAATTAACAAAGCATTAATTAATAAATTAGAAAAGCGTTTTGATAGTTTAAGGGGGAGGCTTTGAAATTGATAAACTACATTCTAAAATTAATGCATTAAGTTCTATAACTATGTCCGATGGGTTTTGGAATGATTCTACCAAAGCGCAAAAGATTTCTAAAGAATTGGGATATTATGAATCTCAATTAAATGATATTAATAGTGTTATATCCTCCCTTCAATCATTAAAAGAATTAGTTATTTTGTCTATTGATGAAAATGATAATTCATTTGAGGAAGAGATTTTAAATTCTCTTGATTTATTAGAAAAGAATATTGGTAATTTAGAACTTAAAACTTTATTTGATGGTAAATATGATGTACGAAATGCTATTATTTCAATTCATGCTGGAGCAGGTGGTGTAGAGTCCCAGGACTGGGCAAGTATGATTATGAGAATGTATTTACGTTGGGCTGAAAAAATGAATATGACATCTAAAATTCTTGAAATCTCAAAAGGAGATGAAGCTGGGATAAAAAGTACCACAATTCATATTAAAGGAAATAATGTGTATGGTTTATTAAAGAGCGAGAAGGGTGTGCATAGACTTGTTAGATTATCTCCATATGATTCTGATAATGCTAGACATACATCTTTTGTGTTAGTTGAAACTTTACCTGAAATTGAATCTGATGTTGAAATAGAATTAAAATCAGATGATTTAAATATAGAATCTTTTAAAGCTGGTGGGGCAGGTGGTCAGAGTGTTCAAAAAAATTCTACCGCAATAAGAATTACACATATACCCACTGGTATTAAAGTTTCATGTCAAAATGAAAGATCGCAGGCTCAGAATAAAGAAATAGCAATGAGAATATTGCAGTCTAGATTATTATCATTGGAATTAAAGAAAAGAGAAGAGAATGAAAAGAAAATTAGAGGGCCTCATATTTCTGCTGAATGGGGTAACCAGATAAGAAGTTATGTCTTACATCCTTATAAAATGGTTAAAGATCATAGATCTGATTATGAATCATCAGATCCTGATAAAATACTAGATGGAGATATTAATGAATTTATTGATAATTATTTGAGAATGAGTAAAAATTAATAATTACTTAATAAATTATTAATAAAATAAAATTTAAATCAATTCAAACAGGAATTTAAATATGTGGATCTTGAAAAATAAATTATTATTCAAAGTTATATTTTCATCTTTGCTACTAATTTTTTTGATATCATGTTCTAGTGATTCTGAGGAAAAAAATGTTGATCAGTTCACTAATACTTCTGAAAAAGTTTCATCAGAAAATAATAAAAATAATGAATCAGAAACAAGTATTAAGAAAACAAATAAGAATATAGTATTTGCAGGCAAACAGCTTAATGTTTTATATTCTGATCCACCAACACTTGACCCTCACAGAGCTCAAGACTCTACTTCAGCTGGGATAATATTAGAGATTTATAGTGGACTTGTTTCATTGGATACAAATCTACAAATTATTCCTGATATAGCAGAATCCTGGGATATCAGTAATGATGGTATGAAATATACTTTTAAACTTAGAGATAATGCAAAATTTCATAATGGAAAAAAAATAACAGCAGAAGATTTTATTTGGTCATTTAATAGAGCTGCAAACCCCGCTACAACTTCTATTACAGCAGAAGATTACCTTGGGGATATAGTTGGTGTCAAAGATGTAATTGATGGTAAGACAGATAAAATTTCAGGTATCAAATTAATTAATGAATTAACTATAGAAATCAATATAGATTCTCCCAAAGCATACTTTTTAGCGAAATTGACTTATCCTGTTTCTTTTGTTTTGGATTCAGAAAATGTGAAAAATAAAAATTGGACAGATTCACCTAATGGATCTGGCCCTTTTATGCTTGATGAGTACCTTATAGGGGAAAAATTATTGTTAAAAAGAAACTCAGACTGGTATAGAGAGCCTGCAAAAATAGAATATGTTTCTATGAATTTGGCTGGAGGACAATCTATGGCAATGTATGAAAATGGTGAAATTGATTTAACTGGTGTCGGGATGGCAGATTTAGAAAGAGTTTTAGATCCATCTAGTGATTTAAATAAAGATGTAGTAATAGCACCATTAAGTTTTTCCCAATATTATATTGGCTTTAATGTACAAAAACCTCCTTTTGATGATAAATATTTTAGACAAGCTTTAGCTCATGCTATTAATAAAGAATTGATTGCAACTGAAGTATTATCTGACTTGGTTAAACCTGCTTATGGGATTTTACCTCCTGGCTTCCCTGGATACGATAAAAATATTGATGGGTTGAAATTTAATGAACAATTAGCAAAAGATATGTTGGCGAAATCAAAATATTCTAACATTAATGATTTACCAAGAATAATTTTATCTGTACCGGGCACAGGAGGAAGTTCAGGTTTAGATATTGAAGTTATAATTGAGATGTGGAAGCAAACATTAGGTATTGAAGTTGAAATTCAGCAAGTAGAATGGGCTACCTTTTTACAGATGTTAAATAAGCAAGATTTACAATTTTTTTCAGGACTTGGATGGATTGCAGACTACCCTGATCCGGAAAACTTTTTGGATATTAATTTTCATTCTACAAAATCTACAAATCATAATGGATACAAAAATGAAGAGGTAGATAAACTTTTAGAATCAGCAAGGATTGAACAGGATTTAAATAACAGAATGCAAATGTATAATAAAGCGGAAAGAATAATTGTAGATGAAGCTCCGTGGATACCTTTATGGTTTCCGGGAGATAGATATGTTTTGATAAATCAAAGAGTTAAAAATTACAAACTTACCCCAATGAGTGTTCCTAAATATTCTTTAGTTGAAATTGTTGATTAATTAATTTATTTATTTATTTATAAGTAATAATTATGTGGAAGTATATAGTAGGCAGATTAGTATGGATTCCTTTTCTGCTTATTGCAGTTGCTTTTATAACTTTTATATTAGGTAGATTTGGCCCTGGTGACCCTGTAGAGGTAATGATGGGGACAAAATATGATCCTGTGGTTGCAGAAAGAATCAGATCTGAAATGGGTTTGGATAAGCCTGTTTTGGTTCAGTTTTACAAATATATTCAAAGTGCATCCAAAGGTGATTTTGGTGAAAGTTTGCGTTTTAGAGGCAGATCAGTTTCAAGTTTAATTGCTCCAAAAATAATAGTTTCAGCAAAATTGAGCTTTGTAGCTTTGCTGATAAGTATTTCAATAGGATTGCCTTTAGGTTTTTATATAGCTCATAAGCAAGGGACATGGATAGATCCTTTGATTGTATCTTTTTCAGTTTTTTTTATGTCTATACCAATTATGATTACTATTCCTTTTTTATTGTGGATAGGATGCCTAAAAACAAATCTAGTACCTTGTTCGGGATGGGGTGGGATATTTGATTCCAGGATAATAATACCTGCATTAGCAATGGGGATACCTGGAGTAGCCGGTATGATCAGAATAATGAGGGCTGCAACATTGGATGTATTGGGGCAGGATTATATACGAACAGCCCAATCTAAAGGACTTCATTTCTTTACAGTTAGTACTAGACATGTATTTAGGAACTCAATTATTCCTATTGTAACTATATTAGCTTTCTCATTAGCTGGTTTATTAGGAGGAGCATTTATAACTGAAACTATTATGGGAATACCTGGTATCGGAAGATTTAGTGTTGAATCTATTTTTAACAGAGATTATCCGGTAATTATGGCTATTACACTTATTGGAGCAACTGCATTTGTTATAGCTAATTTGATGGCGGATATTTCTTATTCAATAATTGATCCAAGGATAAGATACAAATGAATAAAAATATTACTCAGTCAAAAGGGCATTTCATGACAGCTATGTCAAGATTGTTCAGAAAAAAAATTGCTGTAGTTTGTATTGCGATACTAATAATTATTTATTTTAGTGGTATATTTGCATTTCTTATTGCTCCTTATGAATATACTGCACAAGATTATAGTAATATCAAAAAACCACCTAGTATTGAACATTGGATGGGAACTGACCGTGCAGGAAGAGATGTTTTCACCAGAGTTTTATGGGGAGTACAAAATACTGTTATTATTACATTTGTAGCAATTTTAACCGGAGGCATATTTATAGGAGTTGGCTTAGGTTTAATTTCTGGTTACAGAGGAGGGAGAGTAGACTCCTTAGTTATGAGAATAGGTGAAATTTCATCATCTTTTCCTGATATTTTACTTGTGATTATTTTAGCTGCTACTTTACGTCCTAGAATTTTGGGTTTTATACGTTACCTTGAAGATGCTTATAATATTAATGGTTTGGTGAAAACAGGAATAGTAGATTATCTTGTAATATCTTTAGCATTAGTAAGTTTTGGATGGATTGGAACTGCAAGATTAATGAGAGCTCAGGTTTTAAGTATAAAACAGAATCAATATATTGATTCTGCAAAATCTATTGGTGCCTCTACTTCAAGAATTTTATTTTTACATTTGATGCCTAATGCTATTAGCCCGCTAGTTGTTTCAATAACTATGGGTATGGGAGCTTTGGTAGGAACGGAAATAATATTAAGTTGGCTTGGCTTAGGAATTCAACCTCCACGACCTAGCCTTGGACGTATGTTACTTGAAGGAGGAAGTATTAGTGTTTTAAGAGAAGAACCATGGTTGTTGATTGGTCCTGGAATAGTGGTGTTTTTACTTATTATTTGCTGGAATTTATTGGGAGATTCTTTGAGTGATGTTTTAAATCCCAGAACTAGATAATATTATTTTTTTTTAATCTGAACGGGATAAAAATAAATAGTAATGATAAGAGAATTACCACATCATTTGATTGCGATAACCCGCAACTACTGTTGTTATTTGTTTCTTTTGTTATTTGATTTTGTGATTTTGTTTCCTTTTCTTTAGTTGAGATTGAAGAATTTTCATTGTCCTCTATAACTTTTTTTGAGTTTGTAATTACTTCGTCTAGAGTATAAGGTTTTATGATTGGAGATGTGGGGGATTTTGGTTTTAGGATGGATGTTGAAATTAATGAAGCGCCTATATGATTTCTCCATTGATTTTCTAATCCTGTTTTGTCTAATTCGTAAGTATCAAGCATTGCATTATTTATAGATTTCCCCGATTTTAGATCTTTTATAAATTTTGTAAAGTTATCGTTACCCAAATCAGTAATTATATATTTAATAAATTGTTCTGATTGTCCGTAAAATAATAATACATCTTCTGGTTTACCAGGCGGACTTGAATATTTTGTTATATTTAATAATTTATCTTCTGCTAATGCTTTTTCAAAAATAGAGTCTTTAGCTGTATAGTGGAGATGGCTAGCATATTCTGCAAGTCCTTCATGTAGCCAAGATGGAATATAAATATATTTAGATTTAGCAGCTTTGTCTAGAAGGATATGTGTTAATTCATGAGTTGCTGTTGCTGAGGTTTGTCTGTTATCCAATACTAATACGACTCCCTCTGAAGTAAATGCTTGCCCTTCTGTAACTAAGTTTCTCATTATAGTATCACTTTTTGGTGGGAGCGATTTTGTCATATAATCATAATCGTTAAATAACATAACGCTTAAAGGATGGCTTTTTGACTCTAATCCTAATAATGGTGACATTATACCGACTGTTTCACTTATAATTTGAAGTAATTTTTCAGATCTATTTTTTACTACTGATCCATAAACTTCGGAGTAGTAAAATGTGACAGATCCTGATTTGATATTTTCCCATTTGTGGTTAGGGTCTAAATATATTGTTGTGTTTGGTTTTGTGGTTAAATTATATTCAGATTTGGTCAAAATATTAAAATGATATTCTATAAGTGATCCTTGGGGTATATATCTTTCTGATGTATTAGTTCTCCATTTTAAGTTTGCATGAAATTCATTGTTATTTTTATTTTGGGTAAATTCTAAAGGTTGAATAATGGATGCATTACCTTTGCCAGATTTAAATAATAAATTAATAGATTCTATTTGTTCTGTACTTGATCCTGATATATTGAATGTAATATCACTCGGAAAATTTATATTAATATTTTTTTTATTAATTGAAACTTTAGGATTTGCATTATCATCAGCTATCAAATCCAAAACTGGAAATAAAAATATTAATAATGATAGAAGAACAATAATTTTTTTCATTTTTTCTCAGAATTAATATATCCATGAAATATACGTTGCATTATGCTGATTAATGCTAAAAGGATAGAAATATACATAAATAAATAAAAAATATACAAATAAAATGAACCTATTATTAATGCAAGGGAAAGAGAAATAATTCTTTCGGGCCTTGTAAAGATACCTATATCTCCTTCTATACCAATAGATTCATATTTTGTTTTTATGTAACTTACCAATTGATTGGAAATTGCACTAAGAAAAATAATTAATAAAGAATTTGAATCATTAATAAAATAGATAAATAAGCCACCATATATTGCAATTTCAGATAATCTATCAATAACTGCATCAATAAATTTTCCAAAATTTGTTGTATTGTTTGTGTATCTAGCCAAAGCTCCGTCTAACAAATCAAAAATACTAGAAATGATTATTAGTATTCCTGAAATTAATAAATATCCCTGGCTTATTAAAATCATTGTAATTAATGAAAATACAAACCCAATAATCGTTATAGTGTTAGGTGATATCTTCCCCTTAGCCAGTAAGGGTATTATTGAAGAATATAATAGTTTATTAATATATAATTTCAATTTATTTCTCTGTATTTGATAATTATTCAATGATCTGCGATTTCTTTATTATTTAAATTATTTTTATAAACATTAATTATTTTATCAGAAATATTGTCCCAATTGAGATTTTTGATATATGAATTACCATTAGTGATCAGTTTTTGTTTTTGATTTTTGTCATCATGTAATTTTTTAATTGATTGAGCTAATTGATTTGTATTATTAGGCTCTATAAGTAATCCATTAACATTGTTTGTAATTATTTCGTTATATCCTTGAATATCTGAAGCTATAATAGCTGTATTTGCAGCCATTGCTTCTAGTAATATAATTCCGAAACTTTCTTTTTCTAAAGAAGGAGCACAAAGAATATCTGATGACTGGAGGTATTCTGCTTTGATACTTTCATTAACATATCCAGGATTAATAATTTTTATATTATTGATATTAAGATTAGATATTTTGTTGCCTAGTATAATTAGCCTAATAGGAAAATCAAATGTATATTTTTTTAAGGTTTTTATAAGAGTATTTAATCCTTTTCTATGATCGTTTCTTCCAATAAAAATTATGTTTAATTTATTATCTTTAATTTTATCAATTTTTTTAGCTTTATTAAAAAACTCTGCATTGACTCCGTTGGGGATTATTTCATAAACGTGTTGGAAATATGTATTTATAAAATTTTCAGCAGTTTTTGACACAGCTATTCGTGCATCTATTTTTTTGTCTAGTGGTTTGAATATTTTGTTTAATCCAAATTTATATAAATTTGTACCTTGATTTGAATGAAACGTTGCTATGTTTTTAGATTGGGAGTTTAGTAAAAAGCTCATTGGTAAAGATCCTGCAAAAGGTTCGTGTAAGTGTATAATGTCTGGTTTATAGTTAGAAATTATACTCTTTACTTGTTTATTTATAAAAGGAGATAAAGTGATATTCGCTTTGGATCCGGCACTATTTATCTTGAATGTTTTTCCTATTTGATAATGATTCTTTCGATCATAGGTATTAGTTTTACTTTCCGGTGTTACAAGAATATGTTGAATTTTTTTGTTTTTTAATTGCTGAGTTAAATTAAAAACGTGATTCCAAACACCTCCGGGGTTATCAATTCCATAAGAGCAAACAACACAAATTTTCATGTATTTTTAAGGATTTTCTGTAGAAGATTCAATAAACTTTTCTAGCAAATTTCTTGCTTCATTATCTGTAAATTGTGTAGGTGGCGATTTCATAAAGTAACTTGAAGGAGCATCAATTGCTCCTGCCATTCCTTTATCCATAGCTATTTTACAGCACCTGACTGCATCAATAACGACTCCTGCGGAATTTGGACTATCCCATACTTCAAGTTTTAATTCAATATTCAATGGGACATCTCCAAAACTATTTCCTTCTAATCGAATATATGCCCATTTTCTATCTGATAACCATGGAACATGATCGCTTGGACCTATATGAATGTTTTTGCTATTTATTTCATGGTCAATTTGGGAAGTTACTGATTGGGTTTTTGATATTTTTTTAGATTTTAAACGGTCTCTTTCAAGCATGTTTAAGAAATCAGTATTTCCTCCAAAGTTAAGTTGGTATGAATTTTCTAATTCAACACCACGATCCATAAATAACCTGCTTAATACTCTATGCACAATAGTTGCCCCCACCTGTGATTTGATGTCATCACCTATTATAGGAACTCCGGCATCTTCAAATCGTTTTTGCCAATATCCATTTGGGCTTGATGCTATAAATACTGGAATGCAATTTATAAATCCACATTCTGCTTTGAGGATTTGTTCTACATACCATTTTGTAGCTTCCTCTGATCCAACCGGGAGATAACTAATAACTACATCAGTTTTAGTTTCTTTTAAAACTTTAATAATATCTACTGTTGAAGAGTCGTGCTTTTCAATAATTTCTCCCAAGTATTGCCCAATACCATCATGCGTCATACCTCTTTGAACAGGAACATTTAATTTTGGTACATCTTGAAATTTTATTGTATTATTTGGTTCGGAAAATATAGCTTCTGAAAGGTCTTTTCCTACTTTGTTTTTATCTACATCAAAAGCGGCAGAAAATTCTATATCTCCTATATGATATTGCCCAAGTAATGGATGCATTATTCCTGGGATTTTATCATTTTCCTTTGCGTTCTTGTATTTTATTACACCTTGTACTAGGGATGATGCGCAATTTCCAACACCAATTATAGCTACTCTAACTTTACTCAAAATATTCCTTTAAAGAAGATAGTTAAACAAGATCAAAATTGTAACATCTCAATATGATGATTTCAATAGTAATTTTGTAAGGATATATTTAGATTATATTCTTTAGATATAAAAAAATTTTATATAATTTCGTCAGCAGAAATTAGTTGAAATTTAAATGAATCAAAATTTTGTAATTTTTCAAGACGATTTTTATCTCCAACTATAATTGTTGAAAAGTCATCTAGTGATTCGAAATTTTTACTGATATATTGGTATATTTGATTTGAGTCAATTTTATTTATATTTTTGACATATTGATTGTAAAAAACTTTTGATTGGTTGGCGCTAATTAACCAATTTAACATTTTCAATGCTGAGGTATGTGTTTCAAAATTATTTAAATATTCTTGCTTTAATGAATATTTTGCATTACTTAACTCTTCATTTGAAATTTTATTATTATTAAACAATCCTCTTACTTCATTATTTATTTCATCTATCGATTCTTTTGTTTTTGATGAATTTACTGAACCTCCCCCTATTAATAAAGGTGGGT
>CAJWCT010000042.1 GCA_913031385.1 uncultured Flavobacteriales bacterium
TTGGAACTCTTTGTCCACCTTCAAAACAGTTCCTTTTCCTTCTCTTAAGCCTGCGGTATTTCCAGCGTGGTTTCCAAAATTTAACCACGGACCATTATCACTTGTAAAAATTATAATAGTATTTTCAAGTATATTATTTTCTTCAAGAGCCTTAACAATTTGTCCCAACGACCAGTCAAGTTCCATTATTACATCACCATACAATCCTTGACTGCTTTTTCCTTTGAATTTATTAGATGCAGCAATTGGCACATGAGGCATGGAGTGGGGCACATAGAGAAAAAATGGGTTTTTTGCATTTTTATTAATAAAGTCAACAGATTTTTCAGTATAATCAGTGGTAATCTTTGCTTGATCATCAAGCGTTCTTACCTCGGCTACCTTATCATAATTTTCTATTATAGGTAGCTCAGGATAGGCTTTCTTTTTGTAATTATTTGGATCGGTAATTGGATTACCATCAAAATCAACTGGCCACATATCATTTGAATAAGGAATTCCATAATAATAATCAAATCCGTGATTGAGTGGAAGAAATTCTTTTTGATGGCCTAAATGCCATTTTCCAATTACAGCAGTTTTATAATCTTTTTCTTTTAAAATTTCTGCAATAGTTTTTTCTCTGGAATGCAAACCAGTTTTTGATCTAGGAGATAATGCCCCGTGAATACCAATTCTATTAGGATATGTACCTGTTAATAAACCTGCCCTTGAAGCGCTACAAACAGCTTGCGCTGAATAGAAATTTGTAAATAACATTCCATCATCTGCCAATCTATTAATGTTAGGAGTGCTATAGTTAATTGCACCAAAACTTTCAATATCGCCATATCCCATATCATCTAATAGTACAATAACAATGTTAGGGTCGGCTTGTTTATCTACCTTATTGTTTGAGCAATTATAGCAAAGCATTGTAGATGCTAGTAGAAATGTAGCTATAAAATTAATTTTCATTTTCATTAATATGTGGTTTTACCAGAAAAATGCGTATAAAAAAGCTGTGATTATACACACTGCAAAAGCAGGAATATTAAAATCTGGGCTAGTTTTAAACAAACCTTTTTTTAACTGTATTGCTTTGGGATCTTCCTGTTGAGAAGTTAAATTACTTAATATATATATTATACCAATTGTTGCCAGGCATGTCCACATCATTTGATTCATAAAAGGCTCATTAACAAACAGTGGACTATCAATCCATCCTTTAGGTCCCACCTTAAAATACATAGCTATTGGTATAGATGATACTACACCCCAAATTGCAGCATTATTTGTTGTTTTCTTATAGAATAATCCCATTAAAAACACACCTAATATACCTGGACTAACAACACCTGTGTATTCTTGAATAAACTGAAAAACTTCTCCTAGACTTCCAAGCTGAGGAGCAATGAGCATAGCTATTATTAAAGCAACCAAAACAGTAATTCTACCAACTCTTACACTCTGCTTGTCTGAACTATTTTTATTTATATGGGACTTATAGATATCCATTGTAAAAATAGTTGAAGTTGAATTTAACATTGAAGCTAACGAGGAAACTATTGCTGCAGCAAGAGCAGCTAGGATAAGACCTAGAAACCCAGCAGGAATAAAGTTTTTTATTAACCAAGGAGCTGCATTATCATTAGCTATCATGCCATTTGCAGCTATAAAACTCTGATCAATTGTTTCAGGATTAAAAACTCCTGAATCCATATTCATCACATAAGCAACCATTCCAGGAACAACAACAATTATTGGCATTAATAGCTTAAGAAAAGCTGCAAAAGCAATTCCTTTTTGTCCTTCTCTAAGATTTTTTGCAGCAAGTGTACGTTGAATAATGTACTGGTTAAATCCCCAATAGTAAAGATTAGCAACCCACATTCCTCCAACCAATACTGCAATGCCTGGAAGATTTTCCCAGGTATCTTGTCCATTAGTATTTATAATCTCTCCTTTGGAAACGATCATAGAAAATCTTTCCGGAACAGTATTATAGACATGTACCATGCCATCAATAAAACTTCCTGATTCTGTGACATTAGTTAATGCAAAATAAGTCATCATTAAACCACCAAATATTAAAAGTATAACCTGAATAACATCAGTCCATGCTACAGCTGCAAGACCGCCCCATAAAGAATATGCTGCTGCAAATGAGCCGAGACCAATAATACTTACAAAAAGCAAACTTCCATCACCAGTACCTATAACAATATCCAATGCTTTAGCTCCTAAAAATAATACAGTTGTTAGATTTACAAAGACAAATAATCCAATCCAAAAAACAGCTAGAATTGTTTTTAAATTGGCACTGAATCTTTTTTCTATAAATTCTGGGATCGTATAGAGACCTTTTTCAATAAATATTGGTAAAAAATATTTTCCAACTACAAGAAGTGTTATTGCTGCCATCCATTCATATGATGCTATAGCAAGTCCAGCTGCAAACCCTGAACCATTCATTGCTATAAATTGCTCAGCTGAAATATTTGCAGCTATCAGTGATGCACCAATAGCCCACCATGGAAGGGATTTACTTGCCAGAAAGTAATCCTCCGTACTTTTCTCTTTACCATCTTTACTTCTAGAAACCCACAATCCAATAGCTAAAATCACAAAAGCATAGCTTATAAAAACAAAATAATCCCAAAATTCAAAACTTGTGTTCATATCAATTATTCTACAATTCTAAGATCTTTATTAAAAACATAATAATCTTTATCAATCTCAATAAATTCCTGTTTTATAGCTGTTTCTTTCCATGAATTTTCTGGATACAACCATTGTTTATTGTTATCTATTGAAACCTCTATTGGCATATTAAATCCATCAATTGTGTTTGCCCAACGATATTTTAAAACATTATTCATTATAGAGTATTCTAAAATAGGAATGCGGATATCTCTTAAATACTGATCAAAAAAATATGTTAGATCAAAACCAATATTTTCTGAAATATAATCCTCGATTTGTTTGGAAGTAACAGTTTGATGGTAAAATTCTTTGTTTAGTCCTCTTAAAATTTGTCTCCATATTTGATCATCCTTTGCAATTTGTCGCAATGTATGCAGTAGGTTAGCTCCTTTTGCGTACATATCACCTGAACCTCCTTTATTTACATTATAAGGTCCAATAATAGGTTTTCTATTTCCTATACCTCTTCTAGATCCAATTACATATTCTGCCGAAGCTTCCTTTCCAAAATGATAATCAACATATAGGTTTTCAGAATAACATGTAAATCCTTCATGAACCCACATATCAGCTATATCTTTATAGGTTATATTGTTAGCAAACCACTCATGTCCTGATTCATGAATAATTATGTAATCAAATTTTAGTCCCCAACCAGTACGAGACAAATCTCTTCCTAGGTATCCTTGCATATATTTATTCCCATAGGTAATGGAGCTTTGGTGTTCCATCCCTAAATAAGGAACTTCTACAAGTTTAAAACTATCTTCGTAGAAGGGGTAAGGACCGAACCAATACTCAAAAGCATCTAACATCATAGGAACTTGTTTGAATTGCTCCTTTGCTTTTTCTAAATTATCTCTAAGAACATAATAGTCTATGTCAAGAATTCCTTTTTCACCATCATACTTTTCTGAAAAATTAACATAATCACCAATATTAATGTTTACTCCATAATTATTTATTGGATTACTAACAAACCATTGATATGTTTTAGTGTTGTCATTTTTTTCAATTACATTTCTTAATCTGCCATTAGATACATTAACTAGATGTTTAGGAACATTTACACTCATAAGCATACTATCAACCTCATCATACATATGATCTTTATTTGGCCACCAAACGCTTGCTCCTAATCCTTGACAAGATGTGGCAATAAAATCTATTCCATTCTCGTCTTTTTCCCAAGATAATCCTCCATCCCAAGGAGCTCTAATAGCTACTTTAGGATTCCCCTCATATTCAATGGTAATATAATTTACTTTGCCAGGTTTTTGTTTTTTCTTTAATTCTATAAAATAGGCATTACCTTCTCTAGAAAAGTCTAATGATCTGTTGTTTTGTTTAACTGAAGTAATATCCATAGGTTCTTGAAGATCAATTTGCATTAATTTATTAGATTTTAGAACAGTGTATCCAACAGTATTACTTCCTTTAATTGTTCTATTCTCAGGATCAACTTTAATATCTAAATGATAATAATTTAAATCCCACCAAGATCTTTCTGCAGTAATCATACCTCTTAGAGTGTCTTGTCTAGTAAAATCATTCTTTTCTTGAAAAATCCCTTGAGCAGTTAATTGAATAGAAATTGAAAATAATACAATGTTTAGTAGTTTAAATGATCTTGACATGTCAGTCTTATTTGATTTTAATTAAATTTGCAATTGCGACTCAATTTAGCAAAATATTCTAAATGAACAATAAGTTAATAATATTAATCATCCTATCATTTTTTTATAGCTGTAGTGAAACAGGATTAATTCTAGATTCTGATAATGGAGGTCTTTTGCTGCCAGATGGTTTTGGAGCTTTAGTAGTAAGTGATGGTGTTGGTGAGAGTAGGCATATAGCAGTTAATACTAATGGAGATATATATGTTAAATTAAGAACAGATAGTGGCAAGAACGGAAATGTTGCTCTAAGAGATGTTGATGGAGACGGAAAAGCAGATATAACTAAGCGTTTTGGAGATTACCCAAATGATGGGAGATTTGCAACAGAGATGAAAATACACAATGGATATTTATACTATAGCTCTGAGCTTGTGGTGTATAGACAGAAGTTAGACAAATCAAAATTAATTCCTGAAGGTAAACCAGAGGTTTTAGTAATTGATCCTTATCCTATTAGATGGCACAATGCTAAATCCTTAGCATTTGATGGAAAAGGAGGTATGTATGTTACTTTTAGTGGATATACAAATTCATGTGAAGATTTAACAATAGCCTATGAGGATCCTATGGCAACAGTTCTTGGCAAAGATCCTTGCGATGAGATTGAGTATTTAGGAGCAATATGGAAGTTTGATGAGAATAAACTAAATCAAAGTTTAACCGATGGAAAAAGATATGCTACTGGCGTAAGAAGCGTAGTAGGAATAACTTGGAATAAAAAAGACGACAAATTATATGCTGTAAACCACGGAAGGGATTATTTATATAATCATGCTCCCAAGCATTTTTCTGAATGGGAAAATTCTGTTTTACCTGCAGATGAGTTTATGTTAATTGAAGAAGGAGATGATTTTGGCTGGCCTTATACTTATTACGATCATTTTAAGGAAAAAAGAATGTTAGCTCCAGAATATGGTGGAGATGGCAAAAAAGAAGCCAATGGTTATAAAGATCCTATATTAGGATTACCCGCACATTGGGCCCCGAACGATCTATTATTTTATTCTGGAGATCAATTTCCAGAAAGGTATAAAAACGGTGCTTTTATTGCTTTTCATGGATCAACAAATCGAACGCCCTATCCACAAGCAGGCTACATAGTTGGTTTTATTCCATTTCAAGATGGAAAACCCACTGGAGAATGGGAAGTATTTGCTGATGGTTTTGCAGGAGCTGATATAATAAAACAGATGAAAGATGCAAAATATAGACCTATGGGCTTAGCTCAAGGACCTGATGGTTCCTTGTTTATATCTGAATCAAAAAAAGGTAAGATATGGAGAATTATTTTTCAAGGATCTAAGGAAGATTTTGGTTCAGATCAGCTTAAAAAAATGGATAGAAGAAGGTTTGTTAGTTATCTAAAAAAACCTGTTGAAAACTTAGATATTATTAAATAAAATTATTTTTCATAAATTGTCTCATTATACAATTTAATATACTTCATTATGAGACAATATACCTTATTATACATTCTAGTACTATTTTTAATCACAAACCTTTCTTATAGCCAAAAACAAAAGAAGGATAAATCACAACCTCTTGATGAGATAAGCATAAGTGGTTTAAAATGGAGGTCTGTAGGACCAGCACTTACTTCAGGAAGAATATCAGATATTGCTGTTAATCCTGACAACCAATTTGAGTATTATGTAGCTGTATCTTCTGGAGGTGTATGGAAGACTACAAATGCAGGTTTAGAGTATACACCAGTATTTGATGGTGAAGGATCATATTCAATAGGATGTGTGACTATAGATCCTAATAATAGTAGTGTAATATGGGTTGGATCAGGCGAGAATAACAATCAGAGATCAGTAGCATATGGGGATGGAGTATATAAATCTAATGATGCAGGAAAGTCTTGGAAAAACATGGGTTTAAAAAACTCAGAACATATTGGAAAAATTATTGTTCACCCTAATAATTCTGATGTAGTTTATGTTGCTGCTATTGGTCCTTTATGGAACAAAGGAGGGGATAGAGGTTTATATATGACTAAAGACGGTGGTAAAACATGGAGTAATATATTATCTGTAGACGAGCATACAGGAGTGAATGATATTATAATGGACCCTAGAGATCCAAATATAATGTATGCATCAACTCACCAAAGAAGAAGACATGTGTATACTTATGTAGGAGGAGGTCCAGGTTCTGGATTGTATAAGACAACTGACGGAGGCTCAACATGGAATAAGATAAATAAAGGACTTCCAAAAGTAGAAATAGGGCGTATAGGACTTGCTATATCTCCAGCTGATCCTGAGGTAATTTATGCAATAGTTGAAGCATCAGAAAAAAAAGGAGGATTTTATAAGTCTACTAATAGAGGAGCTAGTTGGGAAAAACAGAGTAGTCGTGTGACAAGTGGAAATTATTATCAAGAAATTATTGCAGATCCAGTAGACGTAAACACTGTGTATTCGATGGATACATGGATGCATGTTACCCATGATGGCGGAAAAACATTTAAAAATGTAGGTGAAGATTTTAAACATGTTGACAATCATTCTATGTGGATTAATCCAGACAATAACAAACATTGGCTTGTTGGTTGTGATGGTGGTATATATGAAACATTTGATGCAGCTAATAATTGGGATTTTAAAGAGAATCTAGCAGTTACCCAGTTTTATAAAGTTGCTGTAGATAATGATTCTCCATTTTATAACATATATGGGGGAACACAAGATAATTTTAGTCTAGGAGGACCTTCTAGAGTTAATACTGCTCATGGGATTACAAATCAAGACTGGTTTATAACTCATGGTGGAGATGGTTTTGAATCACAGGTTGATCCAGAAAATCCAAATATAGTATATGCACAATCTCAATATGGTTGGCTTGTAAGGTATGATAAGAAAAGTGGGGAAGAGGTAGGCATAAAACCTATAGCTCGAAAAGGCGAGTTGGATTATATATGGAACTGGGACGCTCCACTAGCAGTGAGTCATCATAAAACAGGAAGATTGTATTTTGCTGCTAACAAAGTGTTTAAGTCAGATGATTATGGAAATAGCTGGGAGGTTATAAGTGAAGATCTTTCTAGGCAAATAGATAGAAATACACTTAAAGTATATGACCGAGTAATTAGCATAGATGCAGTTGAAAAAAATGGTTCAACATCTCCTTACGGTACTATTGTTGCATTATCAGAATCACCAATTGATTCAGACTTTATAGCTATTGGAACAGATGATGGTTTAATTCAGATTACTGAAGATGGTGGTAAAACTTGGCGTAAAGTAGATAATATTTCAGGAGCGCCAGATCAATCTTATGTTAATAGTGTATATCTTTCTCAGCATGATTCTAACTTAATTTATGCAGCCTTTAATCATCATAAGTATGGTGATTTTACACCATATGTCTTTAAATCTGAAGACAGAGGAAATAGCTGGAAATCTATTAGCAATAATTTACCTAAAAGAGGAAGTGTGTATTCAATTGAAGAAGATCATGTAGATAAAAGCCTTATTTTCTGTGGAACTGAATTTGGGGTATTCTTTTCTCCAAACAAAGGTGAGAGATGGAAAAAATTAGGTAATGGACTACCAACTATTGCAGTTAGAGATATAGCAATTCAAAGACGTGAAAATGATTTAGTTTTAGGAACTTTTGGGAGAGGTTTTTATGTAATGGATGATTATTCTTCTTTAAGAAACATTGAAAATTCAGAGACACAAGCAAAAGCAGAGATATATCCTATTAGAGAAGCTTTAATGTGGGAAAAATCTATGCCGCTTGGATTGCCTGGAAAAGCATTTCAAGGGGATAATTTTTATAGCGCAGAAAACCTTGACCCTGTAGCTATGGTAACCTATTACTATAGTGATAGTTATAAATCAATTAAGGAAAAGCGTCAGAAAAAAGAAAAAGAATCAATAAAATCAGAAGAAGATGTAACATATCCTTCTTATGATGAGCTATATGCAGAGGTAAATGAAGAAAAGCCAAAATTGGTATTTACAATAAAAAACTCTTCTGGAAAGGTAGTTAAGAAGATTTTCAAAAAACCATCTAAAGGACTTCAGCGTATTAATTGGAATTTAAGGTATGAAGAAAATAATCCTATTGATTTAAGTAGTGCATCATTTTATAATCCATTTGCGGGAACTTCTGAAGGAACACTTGTAAATCCAGACACCTATACAATTGAATTAGATTATTATGATAATGGTTCACTCACTAATTTAGTTTCTCCAGTTTCTTTTAATGTAAGAGCTCTAGATAATACAGTTATGCCTGCTGAGGATAGAGCTGCTAAAGTTGCTTTCCAAAGAGAAGTTTCAGAATTGCAAGGAGAAATGGCAGCTAGTGGTCGTATTCTTTCAGAAATGAATAATAAACTAAAATATATAAAGGAGGCTGTAAAAGTAGTTGAAGAGCCTATGGGTTCTTTATCAGAAACTATAAGAGATATTGAATTGAGAATAAAAGATATAAATACGAGGTTATATGGAGATTCTGTTAAAAGACGTTTAGATATACAGCAGCTCCCATCACCATCAAATAGATTAGGTTCAATGTCTTATGAGCAAAAATATTCAACTGCAGCACCTACACAAACTCATATTAGAAGTTTTGCAATTGCCAAAGAAGAATATTTACCGATAAAAGTTGAAATTGAGAATTTAATGAAGGAAGATATTAAGAAATTAGAAGATGAGCTAAAAGCTATAGGAGCTCCATATACGCCTGGTCGTATTATTCCAGAGCAATAAATAACTATTTTATTAATTTCTTGTTAGGGATTTTTATAGATTAATAAAACATAATATGTTAGAGTCCTTAAAACACAGAATACAAGAAACTAAAAAAGAGGAGTTATGGAATACATTATCTCATTCTATTGGTCTAATTCTCAGTATTGTAGGGGCCCCTATATTATTTTATTATGACCAACACATAACTTTACTAAGTACATGGAGTATTATTTTTTATGTTTTTGGGCTTATCCTAGTATACTTAGCTTCATCTTTATATCATTTCACTACTAATCCAATTCTAAAAGAGAAGTTTAGAATTTTTGATCACATAAGCATATATTATCTAATAGCTGGTTCATATGCACCTGTTTGTCTTATAACTCTTTATGATGGTCAAGGCTTATTTGTTTTTTTAACAGTAACTGCATTAGCTTTATTTGGAACTTTTTTTAAAATTTTCTTAACTGGTAAATTTGAATTTCTCTTTCTTTTATTATACTTGGTAATGGGTTGGTTAATAGTTATTGAATTCAATAACATCCTACTCTATATAGATCTTTATGGAATCTACCTTATGGTTTTAGGTGGAGTTTGTTATACTTTGGGAGTTATTTTTTATAGTCTAGATAATTTAAAGTATTCGCATACCATTTGGCATCTTTTCGTTTTAATGGGAAGTATTTCTCACTATTTCATGATTTTATTTTATATAATTTAAAAAATTTACATGTTAAGCTTGCTTTACATTAAAATTTAATTATATTTGTAAAGCAGACTTAACATTTATATTAATATATGAAACTTAAAACACTTAGAATTATGGCAATTATTACAGGAATATTAGGAACAACATTATTGAATAGATTTTTAGAGGGTGGCGCATTATTTATGTCATTAATCCTTATTTGTTTATTACTATCTATTTATTTTATGACAAGAGGATTTTTAAGTGTTAAAACTAACCCTGAATTATCTAAAAAAATGTTAGCACTTATTAGTTATAGCGGTACATTAGGATTAGCATTGGGGGTTTTTTCAGCTTTTCTTGGTTTAATAACAGGTTTTGATGCAATTGAGGCTTCTGGAAATGCAGAACCTGCTATTTTAGCAGGAGGGATTAAAGTAGCTCTTTTATCACCTCTTTTCGGTCTTTTTACATTTATTGTTTCTAGGGTAGGGATGCTTCTATTAAGATTACTTCAAAAAAATTAATACAATAAGCTATGAGATATTCTAAAAAAGAGGTTTCAATTTTAATTGAGATTATATTTTCTATATTATTTGCTGTTTTTTTTCTTCCATATTTTTATGAAAATCGCTTAAACTCGTTTGATTTTAATGATAACGCTGGAAAAATAATTCAAATAGTAGTTTTTTCTGCAATTTACTTTTCTCTAGCATATTCAATTCTGGAGCTTACTTATAAAGAAAAAATAATTCAAGATGAAAGAGACGATTTGATAAGCTCAAAATCTTATAAATTAGGGTATTTGCTTTATGAGCTTAGTTTGTTTTTGTTTATAGGAATTCTATTATCAGACTCATCCTTTCAAAATAGTGGGTCAATAATATTTATTATTCTTCTTTTACTTTTAATTGTTCCATTTATTAAATCAGTA
>CAJWCT010000043.1 GCA_913031385.1 uncultured Flavobacteriales bacterium
TGAAATAATTCAAATTCTCTCAGATAATCCAAAATTAATTGAACGACCTATTGTTGAGTTAAATGACAAGGCAATTATTGGAAGGCCTCCTGAAAATATTTTTGATTTATTAAAATAATATAGTTTAACATAATTTTTTGTTTTTATTAACAAAGAAAATTTAAAAATAGAATTATCTTCGTGATGTTTTAAATTAGACTATTGATGAAAAAATATATTTTTAGTATTCTTCTTTTTTTATTTTTTATTTCATTTACTTATTCACAAAACCCATATAAGGAGGCTGAATTTACAAATCAATTTAATTTATTTGGAAAGATAATTGATGCAGAAGGTGGCGAACCTTTAGAATATGCAACTGTAACTATTTTAAGCACCATAGACAACAAGGTTATTACAGGTGGAATAACAGATAAATATGGGATATTTAATATCCCAACCTCAAAAGGTGATTATAATATTCTAATTGAATATATTTCTTTTAAAAATTACACTATTGACAACCTAAATGTAAATGAAAATAAAGACCTAGGAGTTATTTCATTAGTTATTGATATTGAGTTTTTAGATGCTGTAGAAATTATTGCTGAAGAAACTACTGTTGAAATTAAACTAGATAAAAAAATATATACTGTAGGTAAAGATTTAACTGTAAGAGGGGGAAATGCAGGAGATGTTTTAGACAATATTCCATCTGTTTCTGTTGATTTAGAGGGTAATATTTTATTAAGAGGTAATGATGCTGCTAGAATTTTAATTAATGGCAAGCCTTCTAGTCTAGTTGGTATAGATTCAAAATTCCTTCAACAACTCCCATCTGATGCAATTGAAAAGGTAGAGGTGATAACATCTCCTTCTGCAAGATATGAGGCTCAAGGAAGTGGCGGTATTATTAATATAATTCTTAGAAAAACTAAAAAATTAGGACTAAATGGTTCTTTAAGCTCAAATATTGGATATCCTAAGAGTACAGGCATATCATCAAATCTAAACTATAGACAAGGCAAAATTAATTTTTTTAATTCATTAGGTTTTAATGATAGAGTTAGACCTGGGACTGGATATAACTATTCAGAATATTATAATGGTGATCAGCCTAGCACATTCTTTGAAGAAAATAGAGAAACAGAAAGAGATAGAAACAGTTTCTTTACTAATAATGGAATAGAGTGGTATCTAGATGATAAAACATCCATTATTGGAACTTTTTTCTATAATCAAGCTGAATCTGACGACTTAACAATAAATAATATAAATGAAATAGATGAAAATGGGAATATTTTAAATCAAACTGTTCATGATGAAAATGAAAAAGATATTGATTCTAATAGAGAATATAACTTAAATTTTGAGAGAAAATTTAATGATTCGGGGCATAAACTAACAATTGACTTTCAGTATGATAACTCTAAAGAATGGGAAGATGCATTAATATCAGAAAATAATATTCTTAACGAGGTCGTTGCAAGTGATGCTTCAAGTGAATCTTATCTAATTAAAGGAGATTATGTTAATCCTATTGGAGAAAATAAACAATTTGAAGCGGGCTTTAGGATAAGCCAAGATGATGATATAACAGATTATAGAGTTTTTGATAATGAAAACAATGTACTAACTGAGGATCTAAATCAGAGTAATCTTTTTCAATATAAAGAGCAGATAAATGCATTATATACTCAATATGGTGTAAAAGTTGAAGATAAATACTCTTTTTTAGTAGGTTTAAGACTTGAGAATACAGTTAAAGATATCAATCAACTAACTATCCAAGATTTTACTAATAAAAATGAAACAGGACTATTTCCAACATTTAATTTTGGTTTAGAAATTTCTGAAAATGAGACGTTTACTTTTGGATATAACAGAAGGATTAGAAGGCCATGGTCTAGATCTATTAACCCCTTCCCTACTAAAACTAGTCCAATAAGTATTTATAGAGGAAATCCAGACTTAGATCCAACATATTCAAATAACATTGATTTTGGCTATTTAAAAAAATATAAGTCTTCTTTTACAATAAACACCTCTGCTTATTATCAAAAAGCAACAAATACGTTTAATTATATAGTTGAAGAAACAGGGGAAACTGCTGAAATAAATGGAGTTGAAGTACCAATTACAGAGAGATATCCTATAAATCTATCAACAAATACTAGATTTGGTTTTGAGCTAAACTTATCTTACAGGAAAGGAAAAAATTGGAATATATTCTCAAATTTTAATGTTTATAGTAATAAAGTTGAAGGAAGCCATAATGATGTTGTTTATGATAATGAAAATGTAAGTTGGAGTTTTAGATTAAATAATAAATTAACTCTTCCTGGAAAAATTGAATGGCAAACAAGAATGAATGTCAGAGGTCCTTCAGAAACTGCAATTAGCAAAAGTGAAGGAGATTTTTCAATTGACCTGGCATTCAGCAAAGAATTATTTAAAGAAAAAGCTTCATTAACTCTCAATGTTAGAGACCTTCTTAATCAAAGAGGATGGAGATCTAAGACATTTAATGAAACTTTCTATAATAGTTCTGAGCATAGATGGGCGAAAAGATCTTTTACTTTAAACTTTACTTACAGATTTAACCAAAAGAAGAATCAGTACAAAAGACAGCAGCAGCAAAGTTACGATGATGAATCTTTTCAATTTTAAGAAAGTAGTTACTTTTTAGCTTTTCTTTCTTCTAAAAGCTCATTAATTCTTTCAATTAAAGCGCCAACAACCCAATAAGGAATTACGACAAGCATCATAAGGAACATTATCCAAAAACCCATGGTTACAATTGCCAAAAATGCTAAAAATCCTAAGTATTGGTCAAATTCAAACATATCTTGATAAAGAATATTGCTGTAAAGATATAATATTACCATTTTATATTAGTATGTATTCAAAATTAATTTTTCAACAAAATACTTTATACAATTAGCAAAATAATGGAGTAAATCAACTAAAATGCGTAAATTTGCATATATATATAATCAATCATGGATTATAGAATAGAAAAAGATACCATTGGTGAGGTTAAAGTACCCTCTAACAGATTATGGGGGGCTCAAACAGAACGATCTAAAAATAACTTCAAAATTGGACCAAGTGGATCGATGCCGATGGAATTAATATATGCTTTTGCTATCCTAAAAAAAGCTGCTGCAATAACTAACCAAGAAAAAGGCGTACTTGATAAGAAAAAATCAGATGCTATTTCTAAAGTATGTGATGAAATCCTTGAAGGAAAATTGGATAATGAATTTCCTCTTGTTATCTGGCAAACAGGCTCAGGAACACAGACAAATATGAATGTAAATGAGGTAATTTCTAACAGAGCTCATCAAATATTAGGAAATGAACTTGGTAAGGGTGAAAAACTTGTCACTCCAAACGATGATGTTAATAAGTCACAATCATCTAATGACACCTTCCCTACAGCCATGCATATAGCTACATATAAGTTGATTGTAGAGAATACTATTCCTGCACTAGAAGATTTAAGGTCTTCTATAGGCTCAAAAGTAAAGGAGTTTACATCAATTGTAAAGATTGGCAGGACACATCTGATGGATGCTACCCCTATTACATTGGGTCAAGAGTTTTCTGCTTATGAATCTCAATTAGATCATGGCATTGTTAGTCTTAAAAATTCACTAGGTCATCTATCAGAAATTGCATTAGGTGGAACCGCTGTAGGAACTGGAATAAATACTCCTGAAGGATATGCTAAAAGAGTAGCAGAAGTAATTAAAGATCTTACTAAATTACCTTTTAAGTCTGCTTACAATAAATTCGAAGCATTATCTGCACATGATGCTATTGTTGAAACCCATAGTGCACTGAAAGGATTAGCTGTTTCACTGAATAAAATTGCTAATGATATTAGAATGCTTGCTTCAGGTCCAAGAAGTGGAATTGGTGAGATAAATCTACCAGTTAATGAGCCAGGGAGCTCAATTATGCCTGGAAAAGTAAATCCAACCCAATGTGAAGCAATGACTATGGTTTGCGCTCAAATAATTGGAAATGATACAGCAATAACATTTGGAGGCACTCAAGGACATTATCAATTAAATGTCTTTAAACCTATGATTGCTGCCAATATTCTTGAGTCTGCAAGACTCTTAGCTGATGCCTGTAGTAGTTTTAACACTAATTGTGTTTCTGGTATTACTGCAAATAAAGATGTAATAAAAGCTAAGCTTGATAACTCTTTAATGCTTGTAACAGCATTAAACACAAAGATTGGATATTATAAAGCTGCAGAGATTGCAAATGCAGCATTTAAAAATGGGTCTTCTCTTAAAGATGAAGCAATTAAGCTTGGTTATCTGACTG
This sequence comes from uncultured Flavobacteriales bacterium, assembly GCA_913031385.1. Lineage (GTDB taxonomy): Bacteria > Bacteroidota > Bacteroidia > Flavobacteriales > Flavobacteriaceae. The sequence continues at coordinate 4,324 of CAJWCT010000043.1, forward strand.
CTGAAGAATATGATTCCTGGGTTAAACCAGAAGACATGGTTTAATTATCAGTATGTCCTTACTAATAAAAAACATAAAAAAATTAATTCAGTGTAGAACTGAAAAGACACCTTTTGTATCAGGAAAAGACATGTCTTTTGTGCCATCAATTGATGATGCATATTTATTTGTTAAAGATGGTAAGATTAATGATTTTGGAAAAATGCAAGAGCTTAAAAAGATCAATACAGATCAAGTTATAGATGCAAAAGATAGAATGGTGCTTCCATCATGGTGCGATTCACACACCCATATTGTTTTTGCAGGCGATCGTTCAAAAGAATTTATTGATAGAATAAAAGGTCTTAGTTATGAAGAAATAGCTGCTAGAGGTGGTGGAATATTAAATTCTGCAAAGTTATTACAAAACACTTCTAAAGAAGATTTATATAATCAGTCTAAAATGAGGATTAACTCTGTAATTAGGCAAGGTACAGGAGCAATTGAAATAAAATCTGGTTATGGCCTTTCTTTTGAATCAGAATTAAAAATGCTTCAAGTAATTAAACAGATCAAAGACAGCTCTAAAATGCAAGTTAAATCCACTTTCTTAGGCGCTCACGCCTATCCTAATGAATTCAAAGAAAACAAAGATGGATATGTTGACTTAGTTTTAAATAAGATGCTACCAGCCTTTAAAAAGGAAAATTTAATTGATTTCATTGACGTTTTTTGTGAAAAAGGGTATTTTTCTCCAGAGGATACTGAAAGAATAATTAAAGAGGGTTTAAAATATAATATTAGATCCAAAATACATGTAAATCAATTTAATGTTCTTGGAGGCATAAAAATAGCTGTAGAAAACAATGCATTATCTGTAGATCATCTAGAAGTTCTTCAAGACGATGATATTAAAATATTATCCAAAGGATCAACTATACCAGTAGTATTACCTACATGCTCCTATTTTCTGGGAATTGACTATGCTCCTGCTAGAAAACTAATAGATGCTGGTTTACCTCTTGCTATTGCTAGTGACTTTAATCCTGGATCCTCACCAAGTGGAAATATGAATTTTGTGATTTCCACAGCCTGCACTAAAATGAAACTTACCACAGAAGAAGCTATTAATGCTGCTACAATCAATGGTGCTTATGCAATGGGGCTTGAAGATAAAGTTGGTAGTATTTCCAAAGATAAAATAGCAAATCTCATAATCACAAACAAAATAAATTCGATTGATGAAGTTCCATATAACTTTGGAGGAAATCAAATACACAAAGTAATTTTAGAAGGAGAAATAATTTCTTAACTCTTCTTATAATTTGTCTTCTACTATTTTTAAAATTTTATGTTCTAAAATATCTGTTTTATCTATAATATTTTTAGCAGATTTAAGTATTTTTTGAACATATTTCTTATCATCCAAGTCTTTACAATTTATCTTAACATTTAAAAAGGCACCCATTATTGCTGCACGTGCGCAATGCATAGCAACACCCGCATCACTAATTGAATTTGGGTTACCTTCTTCTGCCATCTTCATTATAACTTCAATAGAATTAAATGACGTCTTCATGATTTCAAATGGAACGTTAATTGCATTTTTAGTAGCTTTTTGAATTTCCTTATTCCTAATAGCTAATTGTTTGTCGTTTTCCTTAGGTAAAGAAAATGCCTTCATTATTTCATTAAATGCATGGGTGTCTCTATCTACTAACTCTAATAATTGATTTTGGCACCCGATTCCTTTTTCACCCCATTTAGAAAAGAATTCCCACCTATCATCCCAACCTCTTTTATGAGCAGATAAGTTTGCTACCATTGTTGCTAATGCGGAACCAAGTACGCCACAATAGGCAGCAATGGATCCGCCACCAGGAGCTGGAGATTCACTTGAAGTTTCATTAGCAAAATCTTGAATTGTCATTTTTGCTAAAGGATTATCATTACTTCTTGAAGTTTCATTAGCAGAATCTTCTATTGTCATTTTTGCTAAAGGATTATCATTACTTTGAATTAAATATTCTATAATTCTCTCATTTGGATTAAATTTTGACAATTCATCAAGACCTAAGGACTTAATAGCAATATGTATAATATCTTTTTCTGGAATAGCTAAGGATCTTTTTTGTTTAATTAGGAAGTACTGTCCTGCATCAATTAAAACTTTTTTTGGTACTAGACCAATAAGCTCTGAGCCTGTTACTCGAAGCCCTCTAATTTGAGCTCTCTCACATGTTTTATCAAAAACTTCATGTAGTGGAGTTGTATTTATATTAGTCAAATTATAAGATATCTGTGCAATTCCATATTCTTCAATATACCAGCCTATACCTTTAAGATTTTTAAAATACCCTGGTTCACGAATGACATTTCCTTTTTTATCTTTTAAAATTTTTCCATTTAATCTACCCCCTTCTCTTTTAATTCGCCCAGCTTCTCTTAAATCAAAAGCAATTGAATTAGCTCTTCTAGTAGATGTTGTGTTAATATTTACGTTATATGCAATTAAGAAATCTCTAGCAGCAATAGCAGTAGCTCCAGATTTTTCTACAGAAGAGTTAAAATCATTAGGACCATAATCAGGTTTCCAATTTTTAGAAGAAATCTTTTTTTGTAAACCTTCATATTCTCCTGATCTGCAAGCTGCAAGATTAATGCGTTCCTTTTTCTTTGCAGCTCTTTCATAGCAGTAGACTGGAATTCCTAGTTCTTTCCCCACTCTTTCACTTAATCTATGCGCATATACTACTGTTTCCTCCATTGTTGTGTTAGAAATAGGGACTAGTGGGCAAACGTCAACTGCACCCATTCTTGGATGTTCCCCTTTATGACTACTCATATCAATCAGCTCTTTTGACTTACTAATTAATTGATATGCAGCCTCTAAAACTGGCTCTGGCTCCCCAATAAAAGTAATAACTGTTCTATTTGTTGCTTTCCCAGGATCTACATTTAATAACCTTACTCCATCACATTTTTCTATAACCTCTGTAATTGAGTTAATTATATTCATATTCCTTCCTTCAGAAATATTCGGAACACATTCTATTAACTTATTCATTCTAGATTAGTATTTTTAACTCAATAAATATATTAATATTAAATATCTATTTGTAAATATGTCAGTTAAAATATTAAATTTCAAAGAGGAATACTCTAAATACTTCTATGAATTAAATATAGAATGGCTAAAGATGTATTTCTATGTAGAAGAACATGACGAAGAAGTCCTCTTAAATCCAAAAGAATTTATAATTGATCCTGGTGGAATTATTTTGTTTGCTCAATATGATTCTAAAATTGTTGGAACAGTCGCACTTATTCCTGTTGCTAAGGATAAGTGTTTTGAATTAACCAAGATGGCTGTATCTCCTGAATATAGAGGAAATAAAATAGGTCAAATAATATTAAAAAATTGTATTAACAAAGCAAAGGAAATGGAATTAGATAAATTAATACTTTATTCTAATAGAGTATTAAAGAATGCTATACATATCTATAAAAAAAATGGATTTGTTGAAATACCTGTCGAACCTGGATCACCTTACAAAAGGGCAGATATTAAAATGGAATTAAAATTGTGAAGAATTACTAAACCCTTCCCTTTAGGGCATTAAAGACCCAAGCAATTGCGAAAAAACCTATACCAACCGAAACAAACCCCCAGCCTGCAACCTCATTGTATTTAAATACTCCCAAAGAAATTAATAAAATTCCTACCAATATCATTATAAATGTTGCCCATGCCAAAACTGTGTTTTTATTCATCATATCTTAAATTATTAATTGTCCTTTTTCCTTTTCTTCTTTCTTTTTTTTCCTTTTTTCTTTTTATTAAAATCCATGTCTACATAGGTAGTAATTTCATCTGGAGTTAAAATGATAGTTAATGATTTTACAAAGTCGATCTCTAACTGTTTTAATTGGTCTTGTCTGGCTTCTTTAGATAAATCTGCGTTTGAAACTACAGCATTATATGAATCAAATTTTTTCACCAACATGCCCTTTAAAATTTGAGTTTCAAATTCATCTAAAGAAAAGGAAGCTACACACATAGGCAGAACTACATTTAATTCCTCATAAACATCTAGAGTTGTAATATACGCTGAGGCTTCATATTTTGGAGGTGGAATATATCCCCTTTGTCCTCTTTGAACATTATATATTTGTTGAGAAAATGATTGTGTAGAGAAAAACAGAATAGCAATAAAGGTTAAAAATTTGATGAAAGACTCCATTCTATTAAAATTTGATGCAATTTATACAATATTCTTTAATTCTTAGTTTATTCTAATCATATTGATTAGAATATATAGGTCTAATCTCTGTTTGTCTTTGATTAACATACCTAAAACCTTCCTCACCAAAATATCCTGCTTCTTCAAGCATAATTCTAATATCTCTAGACCACTCCTTACTATAGGTAGTAATATTAAGTTCAATAGCATATACTGTCTTTTTGTATAGAGGATAGTCTCCATTTCCCTTAACACCAGACTGTGAATCCCACATTCCAATTGTAGGGCCAGATGAGTGACCGTAAGAACCAAGCGGATGAGTGTATATAGAAGGTCTTAGACTACTCTTTACAGCTTGATTTAATGAGTTTAGTAATATTGCATTACCACTATCGCCCTCTATAAAATTTGAAGTTAGAATGTCTTGTAATTTATTTCCCTTTTTAAAAGCTCTTTTCAGAAATACAGGAACCTCTTTTTCATCATCTTTCATGACATATGCCATTTGTTGACAATCAGAATTTAATCTTAAATATGTAATCCCAAAGTCACAATGTAATAAATCTCCTTTTTGAATTATTTTCCTATCAGGTCTATTAGAAAATGATCTTAAATGATCTTGATTTTCCTCAGTAAATCTTTGTATATCAACTGAGGGGTGAAACCAAGTCTCTAACCCCAAATCGGTAACTTTTTGCCTCATCCACCATTCAACATCAGTTGTAGTAGTAGTACCAACCTTAATTACTTTAGATGAAAATGCTTCATTAATAATATTATGAGTAATCTCAACAATATCACTAAAAATCTCCATTTCTCTTGTTGTCCTAGTTTCAATCCAAGCAGTTGCTAACTTTTGTGCAGAAATAATTTTATCTCTATTTTCCTTAGAAATATTAGCAATAAACTCCTCGTAGTCTGTTTTATCTATTCCATCAGCTATATTAAAATATTTTGAATAATTTATTCCTATAGTTTTTGGATTTCTCTCTTCAATTAATTGATTTAATCTCTTCCATTGATTTGGCTCAACTTCCTTATCCCATGCTGAAATTATATTTTCTCCAAAATTATATCTTGCTACTGCCAACTTATCTAATGTATTCTTAGCTTTATCTCTATAAAACAAAATAATAGTTCTTCTTCTTGCATTTAGCCACTCTGCTGGAAGCATGGTTTTTAAAACTGGATCTTCATTGTATTCTCTAGAAATTAATATCCACATATCAATTTCTGTTCTATCCATTAATTTTGGGAGTACATTCTCAAATCTGTCTTTTAGAATTTCATTAACAACTCTGGCTCGATCTTTCTCATATAATATATTTTGAGAATTTAAGCTTAAGGTGAAAAAGAAAACAACATAAAATACTTTTTTCATAATAATAAGATTAAATTATATTTACACTCATTTACAAATTTAAACCAATAACTGTGAAAAATATTGTTTTTATAATCATATTATTTACATATACTATAAGTTCTTATAGTCAGTACTACGAGGATTACAGTTGGGAAGAAGAGGCTAATACAGTTGATATTGAAGCAACCCATATGAATGAATCTTCTGTAAGAGTTTTTGAAAAAACTATTGTAGAATTTATTTCAGGAAAATTTAGTAATACAATCCTTAAATATGAAACACATCATTACCAAATAAAAGTATTAAATGACAAAGGTGTTTCTAAACATAG
>CAJWCT010000044.1 GCA_913031385.1 uncultured Flavobacteriales bacterium
TTGAGAATCTATGTGACTAGGAAGTGGAAGCTGAACTATATATCCATCAATTTTATTGTTATTGTTTAATTCATGGACCTTATTAAGCAGCTCATCTTCAGTTGTATTCTTCGGAAGTTTTACAAGTGTAGAATCAAAACCTACTTTTTTACATGCTCTAACTTTACTGCCAACATAAGTCAAGCTTGCACCATCCTCTCCAACAATAACAGCTGCAAGATGAGGTGCCCGTGAACCGCCTGCTACAATTTCCTTTACAGCAACTGCAATCTCATCCTTAATATCATTACTTGTTTTTCTTCCGTCTAAAATTGTCATTATAATAATTATTTTTTAGCATTTTGCATCATCTGCATCATTTTATTTGAGCCCATAGTTTGCATCATTTTCATCATTTTACTCATTTGTGAAAATTGCTTCATAAGCTGATTTACGTCATCAAGACTTGTCCCTGAACCTTTACTAATTCGTTTTTTTCTAGAGTGATCTATCAGTGCTGGATTCGAACGCTCCTTTGGAGTCATAGAATGAATAATTGCTTCTATATGTTTAAAGGAATCATCATCAATATCTATGTCTTTCATCATTTTTCCCGCTCCTGGAATCATCCCAACTAAATCTTTCATGTCTCCCATCTTTTTAATTTGCTGAATTTGATTTAAGAAATCATCAAAGCCAAATTTGTTCTTTGCAATTTTCTTTTGAACTTTTCTAGCTTCCTCCTCATCGAATTGTTGCTGTGCTCGTTCAACAAGTGAAATAACATCTCCCATTCCAAGGATTCTATCAGCCATTCTTGCAGGATGAAATGCATCTAAGGCATCCATCTTCTCTCCCGTTCCAATAAATTTTATAGGTTTATCTACAACACTTTTTATTGATAGCGCTGCACCACCTCTTGAATCACCATCTAGCTTGGTTAAAACTACTCCATCAAAATCCAAAATATCATTAAAAGTTTTTGCACTATTAACTGCATCCTGACCTGTCATTGAATCTACTACAAATAAAATTTCTTGTGGTTTGATAGCTTTTTTAATATTTGAGATCTCTGTCATCATAAATTCATCAATAGCCAGTCTACCTGCAGTATCTACTATAACCAAATTAAATCCTTTTGATTTAGCATACTTAATACCAGCTTTTGCTATAGAAACTGGATCCTTATTTTCGTCTTCGCTATATACCTCAACATCTAAATCTTTTCCAAGTACATGTAACTGTTCAATAGCAGCAGGCCTATATACATCACATGCAACCATAAGAGGTTTCATGCTATTTTTCTTTCTTAAAAAATTGGCAAGTTTAGCTGAAAATGTTGTTTTACCAGATCCTTGCAGTCCTGACATTAATACAATAGAAGGTTTGCCAGTTAGATCAATTTCAGAAGAATCACCGCCCATTAATTCAGTCAATTCATCCTTGACTATTTTAATCATTATTTGACCAGGCTTTAATGATGTTAATACATCCTGACCTAATGCCTTTTGCTTAACTGTTTCAGTAAAATCCTTTGCTGTTTTATAATTGACATCTGCATCTAAAAGAGCGCGACGCACTTCTTTTAGGGTCTCGGCAATATTAATCTCTGTAATTCTACCATGGCCTTTTAAAAGTTGAAAGGCTTTCTCTAATTTACCACTAAGACTATCAAACATATGATAACTATTTTATTTAAAGTCAAATTTAAAAAAAGTAGCAGTTCTTTCTAAATAAAAACTACATTCTATCAACTACACCAATCCCAAGTAGTCCTAATGCATTTTTAATTGTATATCCAACTGATCTACACAAGTCTACTCTAAAACTTTTCTTATCCAATAATGCTGATTTTAAAATAGGTGAACTTTGATAAAAAGAATTAAATATCCTAACCAAATCATAAAGATAATTTGCAATAAGACCAGGGTTATGGTTTGTTGCAGCATTTTGGATTATAGAAGGAAAATACTCTAATTGTTTGATAAGCTCCTTCTCATTATCTTCCAAAGGTTGTTGATATTTTTCTTTCGAAGGCTCAAAATTTATATCCCTAATTATAGACTGAATTCTAGCATAAGAATATTGAATAAATGAAGCCGTGTTGCCTTGAAAATCAACAGACTCCTTAGGATCAAATAAAATTTTCTTTCTGGGATCAACCTTGAGAATAAAATATTTTAAAGCACCTAATCCAATGGTTTCATAAACCTCTTGTTTTTGATTATTATCATACCCATCTAATTTTCCTAATTCTTTAGAAATGTTTTTTGCTGTTTCACTCATCTCTTCTAACAAATCATCTGCATCAACTACTACTCCTTCTCTACTTTTCATTTTTCCAGTAGGAAGATCAACCATTCCATAACTTAAATGGAATAAATTTTCTGCCCAAGAAAAACCTAATTTTTTTAGTATTAAAAACAAAACTTTAAAGTGATAGTTTTGTTCATTTCCAACAGTATATACCATGGAATTAATATCAGGGTGATCTTTTACTCTTTGCACGGCTGTACCAATATCTTGCGTCATATAAACAGCTGTCCCATCAGCTCTTAAAACAATTTTTTCGTCCAATCCCTCACTTGTTAAATCACACCAAATAGAACCATCATCTTTTTTGTAAAAAACTTCTTTTTCTAGACCTGTTTTTATAAATTCCTTACCTACAAGATACGTTTGACTCTCATAGTAATATGAATCAAAATCAACACCAAGTCTTTTATAGGTAACCTCAAATCCATCATAAACCCATTGATTCATTTTTTTCCAAAGACTCACTACTTGTTTATCACCAGCTTCCCATTTTAGTAACATATCTTTTGCTTCTAACAATATTGGTGCTTGTTGTTTTGCATCATCATCAGCTTTTCCCTGCTTAATTAAATCTTGTACCTGTTCCTGATAAACTTGATCATATTTAACATAATATTTTCCAACTAATTTGTCTCCTTTTATGCCAGATGATTCAGGTGTCTCCCCATTTCCATAGGCTAGCCATGAGACCATACTTTTACAAATATGAATACCTCTATCATTAATAATTTGAGTTTTATAAACTTTTTTACCTGATGCCTTTAGTGTTTCTGAAACACTATAGCCGAGTAGATTATTTCTAATATGTCCTAGATGTAAAGGCTTATTCGTGTTTGGAGAAGAATACTCAACCATAACCGCATCATTAGTAGTTGGAGTAATGAAGCCATATTTTTCATTAGATTTTATTGACTCAAAAAAATCTAAATAATAATTATCAGAAATTACAAGATTAAGAAAACCTGAAACAACATTATATTTAACTACACAATCCTGTTTTTCAAGAGAACTTCCAAGTTTTTCTGCAATATCTTTAGGGGTTTGTTTTAAAAGTTTAACAAAAGGAAAAATAACAATAGTTATATCACCTTCAAACTCTTTTTTTGTAGGCTGAAATTCAATATTTTCAACTACAACATTAAAAAGCTTATCAAAAGCATCAATTACATTTTTTGAGAGTATCTTTTGAAGTTGCATATTGAATTATAATGTATAAATATAGTGCTTAATAATCTTATTTTGAAATTGGAAGAAAGACTTCAGCTATCATACATCTTACACTTCCCCCTTCACACCTTTCAATAGTAGGGATTGGACTAGATAAAAGTTTACAATGCTTTTGTATTTTATCAACCTGCCCCTTATTTAATGCTTTATGGGCTGATTCACTCATCACTAGTATAGGATTTCCACTAGAATCTTTAAGTTGTAGCATATTTCCTGAAAAATTCTCTAGTTGATCTTCACTAATTTCAATTATTTCTTTTTCATTTTCAATTAAATGATTTGTTAGACTTTTTCTTTGAGCTCCATTATCAATTGAATCAAGACAAACAATTGCAAATGTTTCAGCTACACACATCATAACATTGGTATGATAGATAGCCAGTCTTTGACCTTCAACGTTTTGGAACGAATTAAAAATTACAGGAGTATATTGAAAATCCTCACAAAATTCAATTAGTAAATCCTCTGAAGATCTTTCCGATATAGAGCAATAAGCTTTTCTGTTAACTCTATCTAAAACCATACTTCCAGTACCCTCTAAAAATAGATTTTCATCCTCTGCAGAAGTATAATCAACAACGTTTTTGATATTAAATCCCTTGTTTTCAACAAAACTAAAAACATCTTCTCTTCTCTCTAATCTTCTGTTAATTGCAAACATAGGATATATAGCTATATCTCCGTTTGAATGAAATGATATCCAATTATTTGGAAAAATAGCAGATGGCGTTTCATGTTTCAGATCATCATCAAAAACTAGTACATTAATCCCATTGGATTTTAATTTTTCAACTAATAAATCAAATTCTTTTTGTGCATTTTCATTAACTGACTCTAATCCAATACCCCTTTTTTGATAATAATTATTACTAGCCGTTTGATCATTGTAATTAAAATTAGCTGGTCTAATCATCAATATGTTATTTGTTGTCTGCTGCATATTTAATTTTCTCTAATTAATGGTAAAGTTGAACATCTTAAAAGACCGCCTTGTTTTGATGCTTCAGAATATTTTATTTTCTCTACAATAAAATTATTTTTTTCAAGCCAAGCATTTAATCGGATGAAAGATCTATCACTTACAACAATATTCTGATCAATAGAAAAAATATTACAGTGCATATCACACATCTCTTCTTTGCTTATTTCAAATATATTCTCTGCTCCAAATAAATCAACTATACATTTGTATTGATTTCGATCTAAAAATACTTCAGGACATGCAATTGCTTTATTCTTTCCTACTGGTTGCAAACAACAATCCAAATGCAGCGCATTGTTTCTCGGATCATCATTAGATTTTAGGAGTTCAAAAGGTATAATTGTTTTATTTGGAAATAAATTTTTTATAGCATTTACTGCTTGATTATTAGTTCTCGCTGTTATATAGTTTGAAAAGTCACTTGCTGAATAGGTTCCAATAAAAACATAATTCCCCCACAGCATTACATCTCCTCCCTCTACATGGCACGTTTCAGGCAAATGAATTATATTCTGATTATCAATTTGACTAAAAACATGTTCTATTCCATGAATTTCGTTTTCTCTTTCTTTTACAACATTGGCAAAAACAAATTTATTGTCTATTACAAAAGCAATATCTCTAGAAAAAATTTGATTATAATTTTCAATTTTTTCAGGCCTATACACTACTACATCATATTTTTTTAATACTTGAAAAAACTCTTGTAATTCCTGAGTTAGATCTTCTTCAATTGGATATGTATTATTTAATACATGCTCCCTACTTTTAGGATCAATACAATCTTCTAATTTTGGTGCAGGACCTAAACTTACAGCTGTACCTAATACAACTGCTTTTAGTTTCGAAGTCTCATTAATTACATTGAGATTTAACATTCAATAAAGATACAAAGAAAGTGTGATTGAAAAAGATATATTATCTCTTAGAAATTGATTTGAATTTTCTTAATGTACTTCCAGTATATAATTGTCTAGGACGTCCAATTGGTTCATTCATTAGTCTCATCTCTCTCCATTGAGCAATCCATCCTGGTAGTCTTCCTAAAGCAAACATTACCGTATACATATCAGAAGGAATACCCATAGCTCTATATATTACTCCAGAATAAAAATCAACATTTGGATATAATTTTCTTTCAACAAAGTATTTGTCTTTCAAAGCTTTTTCTTCTAGTTCTTTTGCAATTTCTAAGACAGGATCATCAATGCCAAGTGTATCTAAGACATTATGTGCTGCTTTCTTAATTATTTTTGCTCTTGGATCATAATTCTTGTAGACTCTATGTCCAAATCCCATTAGCCTAAATGGATCTTCCTTATCCTTAGCTTTATTAATATACTTTTGGGTATCGCCACCATCTTCCTTAATTGCATTAAACATTTCTAAAACAGCTTGATTAGCACCTCCATGTAAAGGGCCCCAAAGAGCCGAAATCCCCGCAGATATTGAAGCAAATAATCCAGTTTGCGCAGATCCTACAATTCTAACAGTTGAAGTAGAGCAATTCTGCTCATGATCTGCATGTAAAATTAGAAGTTTGTTTAATACATCAACTAAAACGGTATTTTGGACATAATCTTCGTTAGGTCTTTTAAACATCATTTGTAAAATATTCTCAACATAGCTTAAGTTTCCTGTTTTACTAGAATATTCTAATGGAAATCCATTCTTTTTTCTAAATGTCCAAGCCATAAGAACAGGTATCTTTCCCATTACTTTAACAATAGTGTTGTACATTTCTTTCTTGCTTCTGGCATAATCCAAGGAAATATCATCAGGATTAAAAGCCGTTAATGCACTTGTTAAACTTGACAAAACGCCCATTGGATGTGCAGCTCCGGGAAATGCATCAATAATTTTCTTTATATCATCAGCTACGATACTTTGTTCAATTATATCATTATGAAATTTTTCTAGTTCATCTTTATCAGGTAGTTCTCCAAAAATTAATAAATACGAGACCTCTAGAAATGAAGCCTTACTAGCTAACTCTTCAATAGAATAACCTCTATAGCGTAGAATACCTTTTTCACCATCTAAATAGGTGATTTTACTCTCACATGAAGCTGTATTTTTAAAACCTCTATCAATAGTTGTAATTCCATTAGATTGACCTCTAAGCTTACTTATTTCAATACATAGTTCGCCTTCTGAACTCTTAAGTAAGGGTAGATCATAACTACCACCATTAACATTTAATGTTGCTTTTTCTGACACTGTTAAAAAATATTGAAAATTTCACAAAAATTCTGTGCGAATTTACAAAATTTCTCTCGAATATTAAAGGATATTTAGAGTTGATTTATAGATATTTATAATTTAAAGGCTGTCATTTGTGGATATACTGCCTTATCAGATAGTTCTTCCTCTATCCTAAGTAATTGATTATACTTAGACATTCTATCACTTCTCGAGGTAGATCCTGTTTTTATTTGACCCGCAGACAGTGCTACAGAAAGATCAGCAATTGTAGTATCTTCAGTTTCACCTGATCTATGAGACATAACTGTAGTATAGCCAGCATCATGTGCCATTGATACAGCATCAATGGTTTCGGAAAGAGTACCAATTTGATTTACTTTAATCAAAATAGAGTTTCCTATAGATTCATTTATGCCCCTAGATAATCGCTTAACATTAGTAACAAATAAGTCATCACCTACTAATTGTACCTTACTACCTATCTTTTCTGTTAAATATTTCCATCCTTCCCAATCATTTTCAGCCATTCCATCCTCAATTGAAATAATAGGATATTTATCTGCCAAATCTGAAAGATAATCTACTTGTTCCTTACCATCTCTAACTTCTCCAGCCTTGCCTTCAAATTTAGTGTAATCATATTTTCCATTTTCATAGAATTCTGAGGATGCACAATCCAATGCAATCATAACGTCCTTGCCAAAACTATATCCAGCATTTGTAACTGCTTTTTTTATGGTTTTAAGAGCATCTTCGGTTCCATCTAATTTTGGCGCAAACCCACCTTCATCTCCTACACTTGTAGTTAAATTCCTACTAGTTAAAACTTTTTTTAATGAATGAAAAATTTCAGTTCCCATTTGCATTGCATGTGAAAAGCTTTTAGCAAGAACAGGAATTATCATAAATTCTTGAAATGCAATAGGAGCATCACTGTGAGATCCGCCATTTATAATATTCATCATTGGAACAGGTAATATATTTGCGGTATCTCCTCCCAAATAAGCATATAAAGACATATTTTTTTCTTTTGCTGCTGCTTTAGCTACTGCAAGGGATACACCAAGGATAGCATTAGCTCCAAGTACTGACTTATTCTCTGTTCCATCTAAGTCAATCATTGTATTATCAATTATTCGCTGATCAAAAACAGATTTACCAACAAGTTCTTTTGCTATAATATCATTTACATTACTAACAGCTATAAGAACTCCCTTACCACAATAATCTTCTCCTGCATCTCTTAATTCTACGGCTTCATACTGACCTGTAGAAGCTCCTGAAGGAACTGCGGCTCTTCCTACTATTTCATTTTTTGTAATGACATCTACCTCTACAGTAGGATTACCTCTCGAATCAAAAATTTGTCTTGCAATTATTTTTTTAATGACAGGCACTATGTTCCCTTTTTAGATTTTGTAATATTTTCTATAAAGGTATCAAAAAGATAAGAAGCGTCATGAGGGCCCGGACTTGCTTCTGGATGGTACTGAACTGAAAAACAATTTTTATTTTTCATAGAAATTCCTGCAATGGTATTATCATTCAAATGAACATGAGTAATTTCAATATCTTTACTTTCTTCTGCTTCTTTTCTATCAACAGCAAAACCATGATTTTGAGATGTTATCTCACCCTTACCCGTAATTAAATTTTTAACAGGATGATTGATCCCTCGATGACCATTATGCATTTTATAAGTAGATATTCCGTTTGCTAAAGCAATTATCTGATGACCTAAACAAATTCCAAAAAGTGGCATATTTCTATCAATAACCTCTTTTGCTACATTTTGAGCATTTACCAAAGGTTTTGGATCTCCAGGGCCATTGGATAAAAAGTATCCATCTGGATTCCATGCTGACATATCTTCAAATAAGCTATCATAAGGAAATACCTTAATATAACAATCTCTATTTGATAGATTCCTTAAGATGTTTTTCTTAATCCCTAAATCTAAGGCAGCAATTTTATACTTTGAATCCTTATTGCCAAAAAAATAGGGTTCTTTAGCAGATACAGCAGAAGCGAGTTCTAATCCATCCATATTTGGAATTTTACTAAGCTGATCTTTTAATTTTTCAATCGATTCAACCTCTGTTGAAATTACAGCATTCATAGCTCCATTATCTCTGATATAAGACACTAAAGCCCTTGTATCTACATTAGAAATAGCAAATAAGTTATTTTTTATAAAAAAATTTTCTAAAGAATTGTCTGCAGAATATCTAGAATAATCATAATTAAAATTCTTACAAATTAAACCTGCAATTTTTATACTATCAGATTCAATTTCGTCATTCTTAACCCCATAATTTCCTATATGTGCATTTGTTGCAACCATTAACTGACCATAATAAGAAGGATCAGTAAATATTTCTTGGTATCCTGTCATTCCAGTATTAAAACAAACTTCTCCAAAAGCTGAACCATCTTTTCCAATAGCCTTTCCATAAAAAATTGTTCCGTCAGCTAAAAGTATTATTGCTTTTTTTCTTGCTTTATATTGCATTTGGAATTTGAATTAAACAAAAATAATTTATAAAAATTAAAATCATAAATTTTTCCAAAAAAAAGGAGTAAAAATTTACTCCTGTTTTAAAAATTGTTAAAGATTAAATGCATAATCCAAAATCTGGATAACATCTTTTTCCTTTTTATATGATAGCTTCTTAGCATTTACATAAGTTTCTAATCTTGAAATATTATTTTTATCAGCACTTAATAAATTAATAACAGATTTTTTTCTGAGCTTAAAAGGTTTTATACTATTATTTAGCTTAATAAAATAGGATGAAAACTTGGCATATTTATCATTAGATATTCTAACCATCGGATTATAATGCCCTTTAACAAGCTTAACAGCAAAACCTTTCATAATTGAAAATTTTTCTGTCTCATAAATAATCTCATAAACTCTATTGTCATCATTATAATAATAATTCTTATAAATTTTATCATTTATAACTATATGCTTAATATTATTGAAATTGAAAGAAAAAAGTGAATCTGAACCTGTTAGTTTTGCTTCAAAAGCATTCCTATTAATATTTAAATTAATGTTTCTAACAAGAAATCTTTCATCAGCAAGAGTGTGAATTTCTGCACTATTATTCCATTCATCAAATAAATAAACAGATCCTAGAATAACATTTCTTGTATTATAAAAGAATGAACTTCCATAATTTAAATCGTTACCACCCATAGAAAATCCAGCACTAAAATTAGTTTGAGTATAAACTGAGCCAGAAAGTAACAAACATAAAATAACTAATATTTTTTTCATAAGATTAAATTTTATTTTTTAGAATTTTTTTTATCTTCTTTTTTGTCTTCTTTTTTATCTTCTTTTTTATCTTCTTTTACTTCCTCAAAATCCGCATCAACAACATTGTCTTTATCTTTAGCTTTACTTTCTGAGCCTTTGCTTTGTTGAGCACCTTTTTTCCCAGTATCTTTTTGCTGGCTTTTATATACAGCCTCTCCAAGCTTCATT
>CAJWCT010000045.1 GCA_913031385.1 uncultured Flavobacteriales bacterium
ATCTTGAGATGCTGCTATTGCAGCAGATAAACCTGCACCTCCAGCACCTATTATTAGTACATCAAATTGCAATCTTCTAATTCCTGATATATCAAGCATAATTATATTCCCCAAGTATTAATATCATCAATTACTCCCATTGATACAAGTCTAACATATACGTCAGCAAGACCTACCCATACTAGACTTAACCAAGCAAATAATTGATGTCTTCTATTTAAAATTGTAACTATCTTCCAACTGTTATGATTCACTTTATCTTTATATAGACTGCAAGAGTAACAATCTATATTCCCTCCGATGAGATGTCTTAAAGAATGACATCCAAAAGTATAACATCCTAGAAGGATAGGATTTATAGTTAACACTATAGTACCAACACCAATACCAAATCTTCCATCATTAAAGAATGCAAGGAATGCATCATAACTTAATATAAAAATTAATATTACTGAAAAGTACATCGCATACCTATGAATATTCTGAACAAGTAGTAATCCTGTTTCTCCATCATAACTCTTACCAGAACTAAAAGCATTAATATTTCCATTAGTAAGGGTAGAAATTTTTGAAGGTACTCCTTTAATAGGTTGAACGGCACAAGCTGGTGGATTTAAAGAAAATGCTCTATAGTATGCCTTTCTATAATAGTAGCATGTAAATCTGAAAGACAAAGGGAATATAAGAATCAACCACGCTGGGGATTGACCAGGTAGCCAACTAAGCCATTCAGGCCAAGATCCTAGTAAGGAATGATCCACTGGTGGCACTCCAGGCTTTAAAGAATCAATATAGACGGTAGGAGAGTAAAATGGAGAAAGATATCCTCCAAAACCTTCATTGCCACCACTCCACCAAAAGTATTCTCCCTGCCATGCAGCCCATGTAGAATACACTATAAAAATAAGTAATCCAAGAAGTACTAAGAGAGGAGAAATCCACCATTTATCGTCTATTAATTCATTTGTTATTAAGTCCTTTTTTAACATCTGTCTTTATAGTTGCACAAATATACATCCCAAAATTCTCAAAGAAAAGATTATTCTTCATAAAATGAGAAAATACATTAAAAAGTGTTTATATATATTATAAAATCAATATTTATTTTAAAGTTATTACATTTATAAAGAAATATAATTATATGAAATACGATAGAATAGATTCAGAACTTTTTGTAAAAAATAGAAAGAACTTTATGAAAAAAATGAAAGGAAAAAGTATTGCTTTTTTTAATTCAAATGATATATATCCAATCAGTGCTGACTCTACACTTGCATTTGAACAACATAGAGATATATTTTATTTGTCAGGCGTTGATCAAGAAGAAAGCATTCTTGTTCTATGCCCAAATGCAAAAGATGATAGGCATAAAGAAATGTTATTTTTAAAAGAAACGAATGAACATATTGCAGTCTGGGAAGGGCCTAAGCTAACAAAGCAACAAGCATATGAAACAAGCGGGGTAAGAACAGTATATTGGCTTAAAGATTCTGATAAAATAATTGCAGAACTAGTTGACCAGTGTGACACTCTATATTATAATCACAATGAACATTATAGGGCAAAAGTGGAAACAGAAACAAGAGAAGAACGCTTTAATAAATGGCTTAAAGAAAAGTATCCACATAAAAAAGCTGAAAGAAGTAATCCAATTTTACAAAGGCTAAGATCCATAAAAGATCCTACAGAAATTGATCTAATACAAAAGGCTTGTGATATTACTAATAAAGGTTTTAGAAGAATTTTAAATTTTGTAAACCCCGGCGTTTGGGAATATGAAATTGAAGCTGAATTTATTCATGAGTTTTTAAATAATCGCTCTAAAAGATTCGCTTACACTCCAATAATTGCCTCGGGTAAAAACGCAAATATTCTTCATTATAACGAGAATAATAAACAATGCAGAGATGGTGAGCTGATTCTTTTGGATGTAGGTGCTGAATATGCAAATTACTCAAGTGATATGACTAGAACAATTCCTGTTTCAGGAAGATTCACTAAAAGACAAAAAGATATCTATAATGCTGTATTAAATGTAAAAAATGAAGCTACAAAAATGCTAGTTCCAGGAGCAGATTGGAAGCAATATCATGTCGAGGTTGGTAAACTAATGACTGCAGAATTATTGTCACTGGGACTGCTTAATAAAAGTGATATTCAAAATGAAACAGAAGAGAACCCTGCTTATAAAAAGTACTTTATGCATGGTACTTCACACCACATGGGCCTAGACACTCATGACTATGGCCTATTAGATGAGCCTATGCAAGCAAATATGGTCTTTACTGTTGAACCTGGAATTTATCTGCCCGATGAAGGTTTTGGAATTCGACTAGAAGATGATGTAGTAATACAAGAGTCAGGAGATCCCGTAAATCTAATGAAAGATATTCCTATTGAAATAGAAGAAATTGAAGAATTAATGAACAATTAATTTTTTATTCACTTTTAGCTCCCCAACCTCTAGCTTTTAATTCAACAGATGAGTCATTTCTTAAAATCAAATTGCATCCTGCTTTTTCTTCCTTAATGTGTCCAATAACAGTCAAATTTGGATTTGCTTTAATTTTTGGATAATCCTTTTGCGATATAGTCATAAGCAACTCGTAGTCCTCCCCACCATTTAGGGTGATAGTAGTAGAATCAATTTTAAACTCTTCACAAGTTGAAATTAGCTGTGGATCCATGGGTATTTTATTTTCATATAAATCACAACCGACCTTACTTTTCTTACATATATGTAATAGTTCAGAAGACAAACCATCACTAATATCAATCATTGAAGTTGGTTTTACTTTTAAATCAGATAAAAGATGTATAATATCTTTTCGTGCCTCAGGTTTTAGCTGTCTTTCTACCAGGTAGGTATATTGATCAAGATCTGGTTGATTTTTTGGATTTACCTTAAAAACTTCTTTTTCTCTCTCTAAAACTTTCAACCCCATAAATGCTGCTCCAACATCACCTGTAACTACAATTAGATCATTTACTTTTGCTCCATCTCTATATACTATATCAGATAAATTTGCCTCGCCGATAGCTGTTACAGATATAGTAAGCCCTGAAACAGAAGAGGTTGTATCACCTCCTATAAGGTCTAAATCATATTTTTTTGTAGCTAATTCAATTCCAGAGTATAATTCTTCTACTGCTTCGAGAGGAAATCTATTTGAAATAGCAACAGAAACCGTGATATGTTTTGCATTGGCGTTCATAGCATATATATCAGAGATATTAACCATTACCGCTTTATATCCAAGATGTTTTAAGGGCATATAGCTTAAATCAAAATGAACCCCTTCAATCAGGAAATCAGTAGATATTACGACCTTTTTAGACTTATAATCTAGTACAGCAGCATCATCCCCTATAGATGTTATGGTAGATTTATGCCTGATCTTCAAGTCTTTTGTAAGAATATCTATCAGATTAAACTCCCCAATATCCTCTAATTTTGTTGAACTTTTGTCCTTATTTTCTAACATGGGCTCAAATTTACATTCTTTTTAGTTAAAACACAGTTAATTATATGAGTAATAGTCCTAAAAATGTTAAAAAAATATAGTTTAGTTGTATATTTGTAGTCCAGTAAATTTTAATAGTGTGATCAGTATAACAAACATTGCCCGCAATCAGGTAATAAAATTAATGAAACAAGATGGCTATAGCCATGACTCTGATTTTGTAAGAGTTGGTGTAAACAGTGGTGGATGTTCAGGCCTTTCATATGAATTAGAATTCGATAATAAGACAAGTGATGATGATAAAATTTTTGTGGATAATCAAATAAAAATAATTGTCGATAAAAAAAGCTTATTATACCTGGTGGGAACAACGCTAGAATATTCTGGGGGATTAAATGGGAAAGGATTTGTTTTTGTAAATCCAAATGCTAATAGAACATGTGGATGTGGAGAAAGTTTTTCTTTATAATAAAATACTATGAGTAAGTATACAGAAGATGATTTAAAGAAGGAATTAAAAACCAAACAATACGAGTATGGTTTTTATACAGATATAGAATCTGACACGCTTCCCATTGGGTTAAATGAAGAAATCGTCATGGCAATATCCAAGAAAAAAGAAGAGCCATCTTGGATGACTGACTGGAGATTAGATGCCTTTAAAATTTGGAAACAGATGAAGGAGCCTAACTGGGCTAATGTTAAATATAAAAAGCCTGATTTTCAAAAGATTTCATATTACTCCGCTCCATCAA
Organism: uncultured Flavobacteriales bacterium; assembly: GCA_913031385.1. Taxonomy (GTDB): domain Bacteria; phylum Bacteroidota; class Bacteroidia; order Flavobacteriales; family Flavobacteriaceae. Next base: position 4,220 of record CAJWCT010000045.1, read on the forward strand.
ATAAACCAAAATATAATAGTCTAGATGAGGTTGATCCTGAATTACTTGCAACATTTAAAAAGCTAGGTATTTCTGTAGATGAACAAAAGAAACTTACCGGAGTTGCCATGGATGTAGTAATTGATTCTGTTTCAGTTGCCACAACTTTTAAGGACACATTAAATGAAAAAGGAATAATATTCTGCTCTATTAGTGAGGCAATAAAAAATCATCCTGAACTAGTAAAAAAATATATGGGATCAGTTGTTCCAAAGACAGATAACTTCTATGCTGCTCTAAATTCAGCTGTGTTTAGCGATGGTTCATTTTGTTATATTCCTAAAGGCGTGAAATGTCCAATGGAACTCTCAACATATTTTAGAATTAATGAAGCGGGAACCGGACAATTTGAAAGAACATTAGTAGTAGCTGAGAAAGGTAGTTATGTAAGCTATCTAGAGGGATGCTCTGCGCCAAGTAGAGATGAAAATCAGTTGCATGCAGCGGTAGTTGAACTAATTGCATTGGATGATGCAGAGATAAAATATAGTACTGTTCAAAATTGGTATCCTGGGGATTCTAAAGGAAATGGAGGAGTTTATAATTTTGTTACTAAAAGAGGCTTATGTGAGAAAAATGCCAAAATCTCATGGACGCAAGTTGAAACCGGGAGCGCTATTACATGGAAATATCCTTCATGCATCCTTAAAGGAGATAATGCAGTTGGAGAATTCTACTCAATAGCTGTCACGAATAACTTTCAGCAAGCTGACACTGGTACAAAAATGATTCATTTGGGCGACAATACTAAATCTACAATTATTTCAAAAGGAATTTCTGCAGGAAAATCTCAAAACAGTTATAGGGGATTAGTACATATAAGCCCGAGGGCAAATAATGCTAGAAATTTCTCTCAGTGTGATAGCTTATTAATTGGAAACAAGTGTGGAGCTCACACCTTTCCATATATAGAAACAAAAAATAAATCTGCCCAAGTTGAACATGAAGCTACAACTAGTAAAATAGGTGAAGACCAAATTTTTTACTGCAACCAAAGAGGAATTGAAACAGAGAAAGCTATTGCGCTAATAATAAATGGATTTAGTAAAGATGTATTAAATAAGTTGCCTATGGAATTTGCGGTTGAAGCTCAAAAGCTTCTCGAGATTAGTTTAGAAGGTTCTGTTGGATAATTTTAAATAAGAAAATATGCTTAAAATAAATAATTTACATGCACAGATTGAAGATAAAAAAATCCTAAATGGAGTTAATCTTGATATAAAAGCAGGAGAAGTTCATGCAATAATGGGGCCTAATGGTTCTGGTAAAAGCACATTGGCTTCAGTAATTGCAGGAAAAGAAGATTATGAAATCACTAAAGGTGAAATGCTCTTTAATGATAATTCTATTGATGAGCTATCTGCTGAGGAAAGAGCTCATAAAGGTATATTTATGTCATTTCAATATCCAATTGAAATTCCTGGGGTGACAATAACCAATTTTATTAAAACTGCAATTAATGAAACACGCAAAGCAAGAGGAGAAAAAGATATGCCGGCAAGCCAGATGTTAAAACTACTAAGAGAAAAATGCAGCATGTTGGGAATAGACAGAAAATTTTTATCAAGATCAATAAATGATGGATTTTCTGGTGGAGAGAAAAAGAGAAATGAAATATTTCAAATGGCAATGCTAGAGCCAACTTTAGCAATTCTGGATGAAACAGATTCAGGGCTTGATATTGATGCCCTTAAAACTGTTGCCAGCGGAGTAAATAAGCTAAAGAAAAAAGATAATGCTGTAGTGATAATTACCCATTACCAAAGATTGCTTGATTATATTATTCCTGACTATGTACATGTATTATTTGATGGAAAAATAGTTAAGTCTGGCAAAAAAGATCTTGCAGTAGAACTAGAAAAGAAGGGATACGATTGGATTAAAGAAGAAATTAATAATTAAAGATAATGATTGCTTTAAAAGAAAAATTACTTTCATCATTTATAGCTTTTGAGAATCAAACTAATATTGATAGTTACGTACATGATATTAGGTCTGAGGCTATAAAACAATTTGAATCAATTGGCTTCCCTAATAAAAAATTAGAGAATTGGAAGTACACCTCTTTAAAGAATCTTTTAAATACTGATTATACTGTATTACCAGAAATAAATAACGTATTAGAGTTTAAGAATATTAAAAAATATCTTATTGATGATATCGATTCTTATAAGATAATTTTTGTAGATGGAAAGTACTGTTCTCACCTTTCAGAAACAACACATGAGGGAATGGATATCTGTATTTTATCAGCTGCATTAACTCAATCAAAATATGAACTTATTATTGAAAATTATTTTAATAAAATAGCTCTTAAAGATGGCATTACCTCTTTAAATACAGCCTTCTCAAATGAAGGAGTTTTTATCCATATTCCAAAAAATAAGTTTGTAGAAAAACCCATACAAATAATACATTTTTCAACTGGTAATGAATCCTCACTTATGTTTCAGCCTAGAAACTTGGTTGTCGTAGATGAAAATTCACAAGTACAAATTATCGAAAGGCATCAAAGCTTAAACAAAAATAAAGTTTTCACCAATAGTGTTACTGAAATTTATGCGGACAAAAAATCTATAATTGATTATTATAAAATTCAAAACGACAATTTACAGGCATCACTTATTGACAACACCTATGTTAATCAAGAGCGTAACAGTGCCTTCTCAATGCATACATTTTCATTTGGAAATGAATTGGTAAGAAATAATTTAAATATTTCACAAAACGATGAGTTTATTGAAACTACTATAAAAGGGGTTACAATTATTGGTGACAATCAACATGTAGATCATAACACCCTTATTAAACATAATAAACCAAACTGCAATAGCCATCAAGATTATAAAGGCATCTATGATAATAAATCAACTGGAGTGTTTAACGGACGAATTGTTGTAAATAAACAAGCTCAAAAGACAAATGCTTTCCAATCAAACAATAATGTTCTTCTCTCTGATAAGGCAACTGTAAATGCAAAGCCTCAGCTTGAAATATATGCAGATGATGTTAAATGCTCGCATGGATGTACAGTAGGTCAGTTAGATAAAAATGCATTATTTTATTTAAAATCAAGAGGAATTCCAGAAAAAGAGGCAACTGCACTTTTAATGTATGGTTTTGCAAATAACATATTAAAGAGCGTAAAAATTCCTGAAATTAAAACCCGAATAACTAATATCATTGCCAATAAATTAGGAGTAAAGATTGGTTTCAATTTATAAATGAAAAATACAACTGAATTTAATATAGTATCAATTCGTGAGGATTTTCCAATACTTAACTCAAAAGTAAATGGAAAACAGCTAGTATATTTTGATAATGCTGCCACCACTCAAACTCCAAAAGTTGTAATAGATTCAATAGTATCTTATTATTCAACTCTTAATGCTAATATTCATAGAGGTGCTCATTACCTAAGTCAAAAAGCAACTGAAGCTTATGAGGGTGCAAGAAAAAAATTTCAAAAACATCTTAATGCAAAAAATTCAAGTGAGATCATTTTCACTTCAGGCAGCACCCACAGTATTAATTTAGTTGCAAATGGATTTATTGGTTTATTAAAATCAGGAGATGAAATAATTGTTTCACATCTCGAGCATCATAGCAATATTGTTCCATGGCAAATGCTATGCGAAAAAATTGGCGCAATAATGAAAGTTATTCCAATGAATCAGGAGGGGGAATTAATTTTTTCAGAATATGAAAAATTGCTGTCTAATGAAACTAAAGTTGTATTTGTAAACCACGTTTCTAATGCTCTTGGCACAATAAACCCAGTAAAAGAAATTATCAGTAAAGCGCATGAATTTGGAGCAGCAGTTTTAATTGATGGCGCACAGGCACTTCCTCATTTTGAAGTAGATGTCAAAGATTTAGATGCTGACTTTTATGTTGGATCAGCTCATAAATTCTATGGACCAACTGGAGTTGGAATTCTATATGGAAAAGAAAAATGGCTAGAAAAACTTCCTCCCTACCAAGGTGGTGGAGAAATGATTGATGAGGTAACATTTGAAAAAACCACCTATGCCAAACTCCCAAATAAATTTGAAGCAGGGACTCCCAATATATCAGGAGTGATTGCTTCTGGCATAGCGATAGATTACATAAATAATATTGGATTGAAAACAATATTAAAATATGAGGACGCATTGCTTAAATATGCCACTGAAAAACTTCTTGAAATTGATGGCATAAAAATATATGGTAACACTGATAATAAAACTTCTGTTATTTCTTTTAATCTAGGAAATATTCATCATTATGATATTGGTTCTATAATTGATAATGAAGGTATCGCTGTTAGAACTGGTCATCATTGTGCTCAGCCTATAATGGATTATTATAAAATTCCTGGAACTATTAGATTATCGCTAAGTTTTTACAACACCAAAGAAGAAATTGATTCTTTAATTAGTGCAATAATACTGGCTAAAAAAATGCTTTCATAAATTTATTACTTGTTGTATTTTTATAAAAAAATAAATTGACAATAGATCAAATACAAAACGAAATTATTTCAGAGTTTGACATGTTTAATGATTGGACTGAGAAGTATGAATATATTATTGACCTTGGGAAAAGTTTGCCAATCATAAATGATACATTTAAAACTTCAGCTAATACAATTAAAGGATGTCAAAGCAAAGTATGGCTTTATGCAGAATATATTAATAATAAACTTATATTTACAGCTGACAGCGATGCTATAATTACAAAAGGAATTGTAGCTGTCTTAATTAGGGTTTTTTCAAATCAATCCCCTAAAGATATAGTTGATGCTAAAACAGATTTTATTGAAGAAATTGGATTAAAGCAGCATCTATCTCAAACAAGAGCAAATGGATTATCAAGCATGATAAAACAAATTAAGTTATATGCTGTTGGTTATTTAAATAAATAAAAATGAGTGAAGAAGAAGTATTTAATTCAAATGCAATAGGAGATAAAATAATAAGTGTTATAAAAACAATTTATGACCCAGAAATTCCTGTTGATATTTATGAGCTTGGGTTAATTTATGATGTAATGGTAAACGAAAATTTTGATGTCAAAATATTAATGACATTAACCACTCCAAATTGTCCAGTAGCAGAGACTCTACCTGTTGATGTGGAAGAAAAAGTAAAAACTATCAAGGAGACTAAAAGTGTAGAGGTAGAAATAACATTTGATCCGCCATGGACACAGGATCTAATGAGCGAAGAAGCAAAACTTGAATTAGGAATCTTATAGACTGGAAACTATAATGTCCAAAGAAATCATTAATAGAGTAGAAAACAGCAAGCTAATTTCAATTGATCTTGGAGACTATTATTTGCCTGGAAAAAGACATGAACTTGATATAAAAGACTGGCTAATTGACGGTCTATATCTAAAGGAAAAAGAATTTAGAACAGCTGTAAAAAATCATAATTGGATTCAGTACAAAGACTCTTTTGTTGCAATAAATTGTACAAGCAAAGCAATCATACCTCCATGGGCATATATGTTGATTTCTACACAACTATCAAATAATACCAAAAAAACTGTTATTGGAAATTTAAATGATTTAGAGAGAGAAAATTTTGAAGAACAAATTGAAAAAATAAACCTATCTCTTTACCAAGATAAGTCAGTTGTTATTAAAGGATGTTCAAATAATAAAGTGCCTATCTCAACATATTATAATCTATGTTCTAAGCTCCTTCCTGTAGCTAAGAGTATAATGTATGGTGAGGCATGCTCTTCAGTGCCAGTATTTAAAAAAAGATTCTAGTTGATTTCAGGATACAGAAAGTCATTATAAGGAAATCTTGTTATATGAATTTTTCTCACCTCATTATAAAGACATTCTTTTAATTCTTCTATGTT
>CAJWCT010000046.1 GCA_913031385.1 uncultured Flavobacteriales bacterium
AAGAATATGCGCCAGACTTTTGGCTAATCTCAGATGCTAAAGGCGGTAAACCAGTTTGAGCCGCTAACCATAGGGCCCCACCAGAAAGGGTCCCAATTAGCAGGCCAATCAAAGGGAAGGCGTGCGCAGCACAGCCTAAATCTCCGGCATGTATAAAGCCGCTTGGACGGAATGGTAGGCGCGTCAAGAAGGTGCCCGCAACGGCGAAATCACGTGTCCAACCACCTAACCGACCGATCATGGAGAAGCTTTTATCGCGCATTATAGCTACTTTCGTGTCTGCTGAGAGAGGAGGTTATAAGGAATGCAGGCAAGGAAGGAAAACAAAAGAGCTCTCACCTCACAAATAATGAGAACCTAGGGCCTAACCTATTTTTACGCATAAATAGATTTAAATTATTTATCATATCCATATTTCTTATCCAATTTATTCATCAAATAGACATATATAAATATTATAACTACAAACAGAAATATTGATCCTTGTTGGGCAAACCAAAATCCAAGTTTAAATCCACCTATTTTAAAATTATTTAAGAAGTCTTTAAATATTATTCCTGCTCCAAATGAAACAATAAACCAGAAAAATAATAGAATTAAGACATATCTAATATTCTCCTTCCAGTACCTAATTTGTTTTTCTTTGTTATTCATATTTTATAGTTCTTTAATGCTTCAACAACCTTCGGAGCTAAAATAATAGTAGCTAACATTGTTGGTATAGCCATTAAGGCAAAAAATGTGTCAATCAAATTAATCATTAGGCTTAGAGATGTTGTAGCACCTAATATAATGCTGATTATATAAATATAATTATAATATTTTTTGTTTTTTTCACCTAACAAATACGACAAACACTTAGTACCATAATATGAATATGTAAAAAGTGATGAAACACTAAAAACAATTACACAAATTAGTAGCAAATATCTTCCAATTAACGGAAGAGACTTGTTAAATGCAGCAGCAGTTAATGTAACTCCATTTAAGTCTGTTTCCCATACTCCAGTTATTAAAATTGCTAATGCAGTCAAGGTACAAACAAACAGAGTATCAATTGCGGGGCCTAGCATAGCAACTAATCCTTCTCTTATTGGAGAGTTAGTTTTTGCCGCTCCATGTGCCATAGGAGCCATTCCTATACCTGCTTCATTTGAAAATGCTCCTCTTCTTATTCCTAGTACAATTAAAGAACCTAAAACCCCGCCCGTAACAGAATCTCCTCTATAATTTAAGGCAGTAAAAGCATCATAAAAAATTAGTTTTATATAATGCGGTAATTCTTCTATATTAATAATTATAATAGCTATAACAGATATCATATATACTAACACCATAAAAGGAACTAGTTTTGAAGCAACAGCACTAATTCTTTTAAGACCGCCAAGTATTACAATTGAAGTGATTATTATAAGCAATAAACCAATCAGAAGATTAGACTGTAAGCCAACTTCATAACCCATAGGAATTAGCAATATATCATTTATTGCTTGTTTTAGCTGATTTACATTAAAGACTGGCAAAGCCCCTATTAAACCGCATATGCTAAAAAATACAGCTAGAGCTTTCCATTTTTTTCCTAAACCTTCGGTTATAAAATACATAGGGCCTCCTTGTATATTTCCAGCAGAGTCCTTTCCTCTAAACATTATTGCTAATGAGGATGTAAAAAATTTAGTTGACATACCGATTATACCACTAACCCACATCCAGAAAATTGCTCCAGGCCCACCAATTGATATTGCAACTGAAACACCCGCAATATTACCCATCCCAACAGTCGCAGATAAAGCAGTGGATAAGGCAGCAAAATGACTTATTTCTCCCTCATCGTTAGAATTATCGTACTTGCCTCTAACTATATCTATAGCATGAAAAAAATATTTAAAAGGAATAAATCTAGAATAGATAATTAGGTATAATCCTCCACCAATAAGTAATATTATTAATGGGAAGCCCCATACATATGATGAAATGTCTGAAAATAATTTTTCAATTTCCAAAATTAGCTCTTAAATAATTGTTGATATTCTTCTCAATTCTATTTTCCAAATTAGCATTATCTACTCTAATAAATTTTTTGGCAGTTATATTTTCATAAAGCTCGATATATCTATTACTCACAGTTGATACATATTCTTCTGACATATAAGGAACAACTTGTCCTTTAAGGCCTTGAAAATTATTACTAATCAGCCATTGCCTAAGAAACTCTTTTGATAATTGCTTTTGTGGTTCTTTGTTTTTTTGTCTATCATTATAGCCTTTTAAATAAAAGTATCTAGATGAATCTGGGGTATGTATTTCGTCAATTAATACGATTTTTCCTTGTTTCGTTTTACCAAACTCATATTTAGTGTCTACTAGTATTAAGCCCCTTTCTTTAGCAATTTCACTTCCTTTATCAAACAGTTTTTTAGTATAACTTTCTAAAACTTCATAATCTTTCTTTGAAACAATATTTCTTGTTATAATTTCTTCTTTACTAATGTCTTCGTCATGATTGCCAAATTCAGCTTTTGTAGCAGGGGTAATAATTGGGGATAGAAACTTATCATTTTCTATCATTTCTTCTGGCATTTTTACTCCACATAGCAATCTTTTACCTTTTTTATATTCTCTCGCTGCATGGCCAGATAAATAGCCTCTAATTACCATTTCTACTTTAAATGGCTCACATAAATGACCTACTGATACATTTGGATCAGGAGATGAAATCAACCAGTTAGGGACAATATCTGAAGTTAAATTCATCATTTGTACAGCGATCTGATTTAAGATTTGTCCTTTATAAGGTATACCTTTAGGCATTACTACATCAAATGCAGAAACTCTGTCTGAGGCAACCATTACTACCAAATCATTTTTTAAGGTATAAACATCCCTAACTTTACCTTTGTAAACTTTACTTTGATTTGGAAAATTAAAATTAGTCTCAACTATCGAATTATTCATTAACCCTAATTAGTATTTTCAATATTTTTATAAGCATCGATTATTTTTTTGACTAAAGTATTCCTTATAATATCTCCATCATTTAAATGTACAATTTCAATACCATCTATTTCTTTTAAAATAAGTAGTACCTCCTTAATTCCAGAAGTTGTTTTGCTGGGTAAATCTATTTGACCAGGGTCAGCAGTGATTAAAAATTTTGCATTTTTACCCATTCTTGTTAAAAACATTTTCATTTGGGAATGAGTTGTGTTCTGACCTTCATCTAAAATAACAAAAGCATTGTCTAAAGTTCTACCTCTCATAAATGCTAAAGGAGCAATTTGAATAGTCTCATCATCAATATATTTTTTTAGTTTATCAGAAGGAATCATGTCTTTTAAAGCATCATATAATGGTTGCATATATGGGTCTAGTTTTTCTTTTAAATCACCAGGAAGAAATCCTAGATTCTCGCCAGCTTCTAATGCAGGTCTTGTCAGTATAATACGCTTAACTTCTTTTTGCTTTAAAGCTCTTACAGCCAAAGCTATACCTGTATAAGTTTTACCAGTTCCTGCTGGCCCAATTGCGAAGACCATATTGCTACTAAAGACTGCATCAATAATTCTTCTCTGGTTTAATGACTTTGCTTTAATTAACCTTCCATTAACACCATGTAAAATTGGTTTATGACTTATCTTAGATGTTAACATATCAGTACTTGGATTATTTAGTAACATTTCAATTTCATTGTCTGATATTATATTATACTCAATAAAATAATTGATTATTTTTTTAATCCTTTCCTCAAAATCATTTAAATCTTCTTTATTTCCATAAGCCTTTATTTTATCACCTCTGGCAACAATTTTTAGTTCAGGAAATTTTAGCTTAATAAATTTTATGTTTTTATTTTGAGGACCAAATAAATCTTTTGGATCAATTTTTTCTATTTTAATTACTCGCTCGTTCAATTTATTTAATTAAGATTGTAGAAATGATTTATTAGATTTGTATATCAAAAATACATAATTTTAAGGCACATATTTTAAGAAAATATCAACAATTTATATGTCAATTATAACCTTAATTACGGATTTTGGAACAAAGGATCACTTTGTAGCAAAAATTAAAGGGGCTATCATTTCTGATCTTCCTCAAGCAAGCATAGTTGATATCTCTCATCAAATATCTCCATTCAATATAATGGAAGCAGCTTATGTAATTGAAAATTCATATCAACATTTTCCAGAAAAAACTATACACATAATTGGTGTAGATTCTGAAAATACTCCAGAATGCTCCCATATAGTACTGAAACTCAATGAACAGTATTTTATATGTGCTGACAACGGAATTATGAGTATTGTTTGCCATAATATAAAACCTGATGAAATTTTTGAAATTAATATCCATAACAAAATAGACTCACAAAATTCTACTCTTAAAATATTTGCTCAAGTAGCCTGTCATTTAGCTAAAGGTGGCGAACCAGAGATAATAGGAAAACGCATCAATAAAATTAGATCAGCAAAATCTATAACTCCTTTTATAAATGATGAAAAAAATCAAATTATAGGAAGTGTAATATATATAGACAATTATGGAAATGTAGTTACCAACATTAAACACTCATTTTTTAAAGAGGCTTCAAAAGGAAGAAAATATGAAATTTCAGCAAGAAATCACAAGTTTAAAAGAGTATACAATAATTATAGTGAAATTGTAGATTATAATATTTCAGAAGAAAAAAGAAATGACGAAGGCAGAGCATTAGCCTTATTTAATTCATCTAACTATTTAGAAATTGCAATATATAAAAGCAACCCTTTAAATGTTGGTACAGCAGCATCATTATTAGGTTTAAAAATATTAGACTCTATAACTATAAATTTTTTAAAATAATTGATTTCTGTTGATAAGTTTATTTAACTAATTTATCTGATTATAATATATTTGTGTAATTTAATTTTGTTAATATTTTTCTATGAAATTCATTGTTTCTAGTGCAGCTCTATTAAAGAAATTACAAGTACTAAGTGGTGTAATTAATGCAACTAATACAATACCGGTTTTAGACCACTTTCTGTTTGATATAGATAATTCAAATCTTACAATAACTTCAAGTGATTTAGAGACTACAATGGTTTCTTCAATAAAGGTTGATAGTAAAAGTAAAGGGAATATAGCTATCCCTTCTAAATTACTAATTGACACACTTAAAACATTTCCCGATCAACCATTAACATTTACAGTTGAAGAAAATAATATAATTGAAATAAATTCTAATCATGGAAAATACACTTTAGCTTATGCTGATGGAGAACAGTTTCCTAAAGCTATAGCTTTAGATAATCCGTCTGAGGCAAAAGTTTCTAGCAAGGTTCTACTAAAGGCAATAAATAGTACAATATTTGCTGCTGGGAATGATGATCTTAGACCAGTAATGAGTGGTGTTTTCTTTCAATTATCTAAAGATAATTCAATTTTTGTAGCAACTGATGCTCATAAATTAGTTAAATATACTAGAACAGATGTTTCAGCATCTGAATTAGCAGAATTTATAATGCCAAAAAAACCGTTGAATTTGCTAAAGAACATTATCGAGGAAGATTTTCAAGTTACTATAGAGTATAATAATTCAAATGCCAAGTTCATTCTAGAAAACCTAACAATAGTGTGTAGATTAATCGATGGAAATTACCCGAATTATGAAGCGGTAATCCCTAATGAAAATCCAAATATTTTGACAATTGATAGAACTCAGTTCTTAAATTCATTAAAAAGGGTTTCAATTTTTTCTAATAAAACTACTCATCAGGTAAGATTGAAATTAGCTGGCGCTGAATTAAATATTTCAGCTGAGGATATTGATTTTAGTAACAAAGCTGAAGAAAGACTTACTTGTGATTATAAAGGTGAAGATATTGAAATTGGTTTTAACTCTAGGTTTCTTATAGAAATGCTAAATAACATTGAATCTGATGAAATAAGTCTTGAAATGAGTCTCCCTAACAGAGCAGGAATTTTAAAACCTGTAAGTGGATATGAGGATGGTGAAGAAATCACTATGCTTGTAATGCCTGTAATGCTAAACAGCTAATTTATTTTTTATATACTACTAATTGAGCTTTATATCCTGTATAAAGTAGCCATTTTTTATTTGACAATACTACCCCATTCTCATCAAGAACTAGAAGTTGTGCTGTATTTGGACTTGAATCTCCTTCATTCAAAGCAATAAAATCAATATTATTATAGCCCTCATCAAGGTCAATATCAATCACATAAAAAACAGAGCTTAAAGAAATATTCGGATGAATTATTGAGTTATTTAGCATCAATCTTATTCTATCTCCATCAACATACTCATGATCTCTGCATTTAATGATAATATATTTTGATTGAGTTTCTAAATTCCCTAGGTAATAGTCTGCTTTAATTGATTTGTTTTGAGAACCTTCTTTAAACTTTTGTTTTATGATCCATGTTGGGGTTACTAACTCTGTAGATTTGGTGATATCAATTATATTTTCATTAGAAAGAATATCAAAGTCTAAATTATAATTGAAGTAATTATTTTTTTTCTTATTGGTTAAGCCTTTAGCCTTAATTTTTTTTAAAGAAAAGCTCGAATTAGTAATAGTATTGGTATCTAAGGATTTTATCTCAACTATTTTAATTGATATTTCCTGTGAAAACAAGATTAAAGAATTAAAAAGAAGCGTAATTATTAAAAAATAATTCTTCATTAATTTTACATATAGATATTTAATAAAGATATTTAAATCCTGTGTATTATCTCAAATATTAAGCTTATATTAACATACATATATTTATATCTATAAACTGTAGTGGATCCAATTCAAATTTTAGGATATTTTGGTGCATTTTTGGTTGGATTGATCCTTGGATTGATTGGTAGTGGAGGGTCAATATTGTCTTTACCAATTCTTGTGTATGTATTTGGCATTAACCCGGTTTTAGCTACAGCATACTCTTTGTTTATTGTAGGAATTACTTCTCTTGTAGGTTCAATAAAGAATCTAAGGAATAAGATGATTGATTATAATACAACATTGTTCTTTTCTATTTCAGCAATTATTTCTGTATATATCACTAGAAAATATCTAATACTACTTATTCCTGAAATAATTTTAACAACTGATCTTATTATTCTAACAAAAGAAAAATTTATAATGCTTCTTTTTTCAATTTTGATGGTAGTTGCTGGTTTTTTTATGATTAAGAAATCACCTAAGACAATTGTTAAAATGAAAAACATAAAAACTATTGCACCTAGTAAGCTTATAATCTTAGCCGAGGGATCTTTAATTGGGTTAATAACAGGGCTTGTAGGTGCAGGTGGTGGTTTTATTATAATACCTGTATTAGTTATTTTAACGAAGCTTAGAATGAAACATGCTATAGCTACTTCGCTAGCAATTATATCTTTAAAATCTTTAATAGGCTTTATAGGTGATATAGAAGTTCAAATTATTGATTGGAACTTCTTATTATTATTTTCTGCTATATCTGTTCTGGGAATATATGTAGGCCAATATTATAACAACAGAGTGTCTGAAGATCAACTAAAACAAGGATTTGGGCTTTTTGTTATTATTCTGTCAATTATAATTTTTATCACAGAAGTTATTTAGTTTTTTTTAATAAAAAACCTAAGGGAATAACAAGAAATAACGCATATATATTAAATAGTGCTCCCACTAAAGGAATTAATATCATCAAAAAAATTAAAAAATTCTTATGATTCTTTTCCACAAAAATTAATTTAATAACGTTTTTTTCATGAACTCCTTACTAAAATTAAATGATTTCTCTCTAGCCTGTGGATTTCCACCAAAATCAACACCTCTGGTAACACACATCATAAATCCAATTTTTTGTAAAAATGGATTTGACATTGGAATATTTAGGTAATTCATTAAAATATTGCCTTTTTCATCTAATCTAAATATACAATCACTGAAATTATAGGCATTTTCATCTCTTATTACTGGAGCATCTCTGTCAAATGAATGATGTGAATCTTTATATATTGTAAGGTTTATATTAGTTTTAGAGTTTAATTTATTTACTAAATCAATACAAGGAGCTGAAGGTGTCCAATTATCTATTTCTCCAATTAAGATATGAATAGGTGATTTAGAAAAATCTGTATTATCTGGATTAATAAAGCATGGAGGATAAAATGCTAAATGAGAAGCAAATGATAATTCTTTATTAATTGCCTCTTTAAGTGGTAGCCAAGCAGAGAATAAAGTAACTCCTCCTCCAAGACTCCATCCAGTAATTGAAACTTTGTTCTTATCAATTCTTGGATGCTCTGCTAATACTTCAAAAGCTCTATAAGCATCAAGTATCATTGCAGCGATAGTTATTTCATTTTGAGTCCCTACTGTTGAGGTAATCTCTCTACTTTTAAAACTATTTAATTCAAAAGTTGCTATACCCATTTCTTGATACATTTCTAAGTATTTATAATGGTGTTCTCCCCATCCAAGGCTTCCTGCAACACCAATAATCAAGGGGTATTTTTTTTCATTGTCTATTGAATCCCGCGGAATAACTAGTTCGCCAAATACTTCTTGTTTTTCTTGTTTTTCTAAATCTGTAATAATATCATTAAATGAATATGGATTTGCACTCTCAAAATGTATTTTCTCAATTGTAAATTGCGCCTGTACGTTAAAAACAAGTAGATAAAAAGTGATTAACAGATATAGCTTCTTCAAAATATAATGGATCATTAAATATAAATTTACAAAAATAAATGCTTGTTATTTCTTTTTTATTATATACATTTGCATTCAAAATTATATTCAATGACAGGAACAGTTAAATTTTTCAACGAATCCAAAGGATATGGCTTTATCACTAATGATGAAACAGAACAAGATATATTTGTTCATGTTACAGCATTAAATGGAATTACAATTCAAGAAGGCGATAAAGTTAATTTCTCTGAAGGTGAAGGAAAAAAAGGTAAGGCTGCTATAGATATTACTTTAGCTTAGTTTAGACACTTTATTACTCCCATATTATTTCTTTAAAACAAGAATTCTTTATAATCATATTTTATTAATATAATTATACATATTTTCTTTGGTTAATTTTTGTGAGAACCATCACAAAAAGGAAGTCTTTTAGATTTTGTGCATTTACACAGGGAGAATCTTGATTTATGCTCTATTTCATTCCCATTTTCATTTATAAGAACAACTTCACCATTAATAGAAATTGGACCATTTGAGCTTATAGTAATAATAGGACGATTATCAGACATTTTATCAATATATAAAATTATATTCAGTTTAGTTAATTACCTCTTCCAACCTTCCTTACACCAGAAGATTTTGCTTTATTGTTTTTGTTGTTAAACTTTTGCTTAATTCCTTTTTTTATATGAGTCTTTTTTTCGAGTCTATTTCCAAAAAATTTACTAGGCATAATTATTTAATTTAGTTCATCTCCTTTAAAGATATTGCTTTTCCTTTTAAAACTCATAATTTCTAGACATGTTTGCCTTTTACCCATCCTGTTTTCTGTAAATACTTTTCAGCACTCTCAACAGCTCCTTCTTCAATAGAAGTTCCCATAGAATCATTCCATCGATTTAAATATCCAAACAAAGAAATTACTCCTAGAATTTCTACAATTTCACCTTCATCCCAATGATTATGTAATTCTTGTATTATTGTCTCATCTACAGTATTAGGAACTTGTGAAGCGGCTAAAGAGAAATTTAGCGCGGCACGTTCAGCATCATTAAAAGAATCATGTGTTCTAAAATTCCAAATATTATCTAATTGTTCTTGTTTTGCACCATAACGTTCAGCGGCCCTAATAGCATGTGCTTGACAATATCTACAGCCAGTTGAATTACTTGAAACCCAAGCAATCATTCGTTTAAGCGCTGATGTTACTCGACCTTTGTTCGACATAACAGCTTTATTTAAATTAATAAAAGCTTTACTTATCTCTGGACGTATCTGCATCGTAAGCACAGAATTAGGACAAAACCCAAGTGTTTCGTTAAAGAACTCAGCTAGTTTTTTAGTTTCAGAA
>CAJWCT010000047.1 GCA_913031385.1 uncultured Flavobacteriales bacterium
TTCTCAAGTAGTACATGGAATCCCAAATAATAAACCCCTAAAAAAAGGAGATATCATTTCAATAGACTGTGGTGCATTAAAAAACGGTTATTATGGAGACCATGCATATACATTTGCAGTTGGAGAAGTTAATGAAGAAACCCAAAGATTACTGAATATTACAAAAGAATCATTATATGTTGGTATTAGAGAGTTTAAAAAAGGGAATAGAGTCGGTGATGTAGGATATGCAATTCAAAATCATTGTGAAAAAAATGGATGTGGGGTTGTAAGAGAATTAGTTGGGCATGGTATTGGTAAGGTTATGCATGAGAAACCTGAAATGCCAAACTATGGAAGAAAAGGAATTGGGAAAAAATTTAAAGATGGAATGGTAGTAGCTATAGAACCTATGATTAATCAAGGAACTCACAAAATTTTTCAGCATAGTGATGGATGGACGATTACTACTCAAGACAATAAACCAAGCGCACATTTTGAACATAACATAGCCATTATAGATGGTAAACCAGAAATATTGTCAACCTTCAAATATATTTATGAAGCTCTTGGAATAAAATCTAATGAAGAAAAAGAATTTCAAAATTTTTTTAAATAAATGGAATCAATAATAATCAAACTTATTTTAAATTATATTCCTCGAACTATTTTAACAACAATTAGCGTAATTGTCAAACCATATGTTAGATTGTATCTAAAAGGAGATGAATATACAGATCCTATTGATGGAAAGAGTTTTAGAAGATTTATTCCTTATGGATATAATAATGTTAGAAAAAATGCTCTATCCCCATCTACATATTCGTTAGAAAGACATAGAATGTTATGGCTTTATCTAAAAAATGAAACAAATATTTTTACTAAAAAAGTTAAATTATTGCACTTTGCACCTGAACCAGCATTTCACAAAGTTTTTAAAAATTCTAATAATATATCATATGATACTATTGACTTAAATTCACCTCTAGCTGAAATTAAAGCTGATATATGTAATCTTCCTCTAGAAGATAATACATATGACTTTATACTATGTAATCATGTATTAGAGCACGTATATGATGATCTAAAAGCAATGAGTGAATTATACAGAGTACTAAAAAAAGGAGGGACAGGTATTTTTCAAATTCCTATAGATTTAAAAAGAGAAAATACTTATGAGGATAACTCAATAAAGAGCATTAAAGAGAGGAATAAAGCATTTGGGCAATATGACCACGTTAGAATTTATGGGATGGACTATTTTGAAAGACTAAACTCTGTTGGTTTTTCTGTAAAAAAAGTAAAATATGCCAATAAACTTAGTGATAAAGAGATTACAAAATATTGCCTATCACCAAATGAAATAATTCCTGTGTGTAAGAAGTAAGGTAATCTAATTCTAAAAATCATTATAAGCTTTACCAATCATCTTTCTGCTTTCATTTTCATAAATTATATATACGCTAACGTCTTTATTATAATCAAGGAAATCTTCTATTTCTTTAATATTCATTAGATGTAGTGCTGTAGCATATGCATCAGCTTCTATACAAGTCTCTGATATAACTGAAACACTTAATATATTTGTTCTGGCAGGTATTCCTGATATAGGATCCAAAATATGAGCATATCTTCTGCCATTAGAATCAGTCTTATATTTTCTATAAACACCAGAAGTTGCCATTGATAAATTATTTAATTCAGTTGTTATAAAAATGTTTTGACTATCATCATATCTAGGTTCATCAATTCCAATAATCCAACTGTTTTTTTTAGAAAGATTTGATCCTTTTGCTCTTAGTTCACCTCCAATCTCTACTAAATAATTTTCAATATTATTATCATCTAAAAAACCTGATATTAAATCTACTGTATATCCTTTTGCAATAGCATTAAAATCTAAAAATGAATTTTTTGGTCTTAAAATAATATTCGTATCATCTATTTTAAACTTCTCAAATCCAACAAGTAATTTTAAATTATCTATGGCTAATGAATCGACAGGCATATTGGTAAACTTAGGGCCGAAACCCCAAAAGTTTACCAATATGCCTATTGAAGGATCAAATTTTCCTTTTGTTTTATCAAACATCTTTTTTGATGTATTAAATACATTAACAAAATGATTATCAACCTTTACAGGCTCATTATTATTGATTCTTGAGATAATAGAAGTATCAATATAAGTTGACATAGAATTATTTATTAGATCAAATATGCTATCTAATTGAATAGAATAATCTATTTGATCTTCTGAAAAGTACTGGACAGAATATGAAGTGCCGAATGCTATCCCTTGTAAAGTTGTTTTAGGATTCTGATTACAAGAAAATATAAAAAAAAGAAATACAATAACTCTGCTCATAAACTTTTATGCTTAGACTAAATACCAAAATCATCAAATCTGATATTCTCATCAGGAATACCAAAATCTTCACCCATTTTTTGAGCAGCCTGATTCATTAGTGGTGGGCCACAGAAATATAGCTCAATATCTTCAGGAGATTCATGATAATTTAGGTAATTCTCAATAACACAATTATGAATAAAACCAACAAAACCATCTCCTTCAGAATTAATGTCTTTTTTAATTTTCCAATTATCTTCAGGAAGAGGTTCAGAAAGAGATATATAAAATTTAAAATTTGGAAAAGATTTTTCAAGTTTATAAAAATGATCAAGGTAGAATAATTCTCTTCTAGATCTTCCTCCATACCAGTAACTAACTTTTCTTCCAGTCTTCAAAGTATTAAACAAATGATATAGGTGAGACCTTAATGGAGCCATCCCAGCACCTCCGCCAACATATAACATTTCAGCTTCAGAATGATTGATAAAAAACTCGCCAAATGGACCTGAAATAGTCACTTTATCTCCCGGTTTTCTAGAAAACATATATGAAGATGCAATACCAGGGTTTACATCCATCCAAGAGTTTTTATCACTGTCCCAAGGAGGAGTAGCTATTCTTACATTTAATATTATGTCCCTGCCTTCTTCAGGATATGAAGCCATAGAATATGCTCTTTCAGTTATTTCAGAATTCTTCATTACTAATGGCCATAAATTAAATTTATCCCATTCAACCTTGAACTTGTCTGGAGAATCGTGCTCTTCTGGATGAGCTTCAATATCTATATCAGAAAATTTCACCTCAGTTTCTGGTATTTCTATTTGTATATAGCCTCCTGCTTTATATCCCATATCCTCTGGAATTTGGACAACAAATTCTTTAATAAATGATGCAACATTATAGTTTCTAACTACTGTGGCTTCCCATTTTTTTATACCAAAAACCTCATCAGGAATGCTAATATCCATATCCTGTTTAACTTTTACTTGACATGCAAGTCTAACACCAGACTGCAGCTCCTTTCTAGTAAAGTGCGGGGTTTCTGTTGCTAATGCCACTCCTCCTCCAGAATTAATATGACATTCGCATTGAATACAGGTACCTCCTCCTCCACATGCAGATGGTAAAAATATCTTTTGAGAACTAAGTGTTGTAAGTAAAGAATCCCCAGAATTAACTTCAATTTCCCTTTTCCCGTTAATACTAATTTTAACAGGTCCTGAAGGAGATAGTTTCTCCTTAACAAATAAGAGCATTAATATTAATAATAATGTAACCACTAGTAATATACCTATTACTAGAATTATAGATTTCGAAATAGAAGTTGCTAGTATCATACTTTACTCTATATCATTATTTGTATACATAGGTATTTGATCTTCTTCATCGATATAATCTTCACTATCTGAATCTAAAACTATTTCTTCTGTTGTGGTTTTGGGAGCTTCATCTCCTCCTGTTAACATTCCTCCAAAACTCATAAAACCAATTGCCATCAAACCTGTTATAATAAACGTAATTCCAAGACCTCTTAATGGAGGAGGTACATTGGAATACCTAATTTTTTCACGAATTGATGCAAGGGCTAAAATTGCCAACCACCAACCTATTCCTGACCCAATTCCATAGGTAAATGCTAATTCAATTGAAGGGATTTCTCTTGACTGCATAAATAATGAACCTCCTAATATCGCACAATTAACAGCAATCAAAGGCAAAAATATTCCTAGTGAATTATAAAGTGCAGGTGAAAATTTTTCAACAATAATCTCAACTAATTGAACCATTGTTGCTATTGTAGCAATAAATAATATAAAGGATAAGAAATCAAGATTATATTCTTCAAGGCTTGGATGTAACCATTTCATAGCACCATCCTGTAGTACATAAGTATCTAAAAGCCAGTTTAAAGGAACTGTAATGGTTAATACAAAAAGCACAGCTGCTCCAAGACCATTAGCAGTAACAACTTTTTTGGAAACTGCTAGATATGAACACATTCCTAAGAATGTGGCAAATACCATATTGTCGATAAAAATAGATTTAAATAATAATTCTATATGTTCCATGTTTAATCTTCAATTAAATGAGTACTTTTTGATCGTTGAATCCAAATGATAATTCCAACAACAATCAATGCCATTGGTGATAATAACATAAATCCATTGTTTTCATATCCTAAGGCATATAGCCCAGTCATATCAATAGCATCTCCAAAAACAGGATAACCCCAAAGAGTTCCTGAACCTAATAATTCTCTAAAAAACCCTACAATTACTAATATTAAAGCGTATCCTAATGCATTTCCAATACCATCAAGGAATGATCTCCATGGAGCATTACCAAGAGCAAATGCTTCAAACCTGCCCATAATTATACAATTGGTAATTATAAGACCAACAAATACAGATAGGGTTTTACTTAATTCATAAGCGTAAGCTTTTAAAACTAAATCCACTATAACTACGAGGGTTGCAATAACTATTAATTGGACTATTATTCTAATTCTGGATGGAACGATATTTCTTATTAAAGAAATTACAACATTACCTGTTCCCATTACAAATAAAACCGCAATAGACATTACAACCGAGGCTTCAAGTTCAGCTGTGATTGCCAATGCTGAGCAAATACCAAGAACCTGAATAGTTATCGGATTATTATCTGATAATGGATCTAGTATTAATTTGCTATCTCTTTTTGATAATAACGCCATCTAATTCTGTTTTAATTGTTTAAAGTATGGTACGTATAATCCTAAATCACTTTTAATCATTGCAGAAACACCATCGCCCGTTATAGTAGCACCAGCAATTGCATCTACCTCATTATCATCCTTTATTTCATTTCTTGGATCAAGATTTTTTTTAGAGACAGTTATTCCTTTAAAATTGCCATTAGAATCTAATAAGTTCTCACCAATGAAATCATCCATAAAAAATCTCTGATTTATATTAGCTCCTAATCCTGGGGTTTCTGCCTGGTGATCAAAATAAGCACCTTGAATTATCATGTCTTCATCCATAGAAACATAACCCCAAATTGAATTCCATAAACCCTTTCCTCTTATTGGTGCAACATAATATTTTTTATCATCCTTTTCAGCGATAAATAAAGGCAATCTTCTATTATAACTTGCATCCTTAGCAAGTGTTTTTTCTTTTTTTACTTCTATTAAATAGGCTTCTTCATCTTCAATTATTTTACCTCCTTGAATATAAATTTGATTAACTACATATTTATCAAATTCAATAGGAGCTTGATCTTTAGAAATGAATCTAACACTACTGCCTTCATTGTCATTAATGCCAATTGCATAGAGTATATTCTGCTGTTTTTCTAGAATTTTATTTGTATCTATTCTTTCTCTTAAAGACGAATCAATAGCAGCAAGTAATGTTCCTACAATAATTACCATACCAATGGCAAAAAGCAGCGTATATGAATTTTTATCTGTATTAATTCCCATTCTAAGCAGTTTTTAATTTAATTCTATTAAGCCTTTTCTTAACATTAGATTCTATAACATAATGATCAATTGTAGGGGCAAAAACATTCATTAATAATATTGCTAAAAATACTCCTTCAGGATAGCCAGGATTAAATACTCTAATCATAATTGAAATAAAACCAATTAAAAACCCATAAATCCATTTACCTTTTAAAGTCTGCGCTGCAGTTACTGGATCAGTTGCCATGAAAACTGCACCAAATAAGATACTACCTATTAACAAATGCTCCCAAAAAGGAACACTCATTAAGCCGTAAAAATTACTAGTTTCTGTAATCCATCCTAGATCAACTACCTGATTAAAAATTAAGCCCATAAAAAGAGCACCTGCGATTGTACTAAGCATTATTCTCCATGAACCAATCTTTGTAAAAATTAAAAATAGCGCACCTAGAATAATTAATATTTTAGAAGTTTCACCTACAGATCCCGGTATAAACCCAATAAACATATCTGAAAGTGAATATATAATTTCTTGATTTTGAGCATAACTACCCAATATTGTTTCTCCCGAAATTGCCTCAGCTGTACCTGTTCTTTCAACAGCCCCATGAACCCATACTTTATCTCCACTCATCCATGTTGGATAGGCGAAAAATAAAAAAGCTCTAATAGTAAGTGCTGGATTTAGAATATTCATTCCTGTTCCGCCAAATATTTCCTTTCCAATTATAACCCCAAAAATTACAGCAACAGTTAGCATCCAAAGAGGTAGATCAACAGGAACAATTAATGGGACTAACATACCGGTCACTAAATACCCTTCTTCAACTTCATGACCCTTTATAACTGCAAAAATAAATTCAACAGTAAGTCCTACAACATAAGATACTATAACAAGTGGCAGGACTTTAGTTGAACCCAATAGAAAATTTTCCCAAGTAATAAAATTACCTAAAAACGAGGCTTCTCTAATTATTCCATTAGCAGCATCAACTGCAGCAAAATGCTGATATCCGGTATTGAATATGCCAAACAAAAGACATGGAACAAGTGAAAGGATAACCATATTCATTGTTCTTTTCAAATCATCTGCTACTTTTATATGAGTTCCACCTTTAGTTACATCATTCGGTGTATATAAAAAAGTATGAAACGCGTTAAATGCGGGAGCAAACGTATTGCCCTTAAATTTTTCCTTTAATTGATGTAGACTTGATTTTATTTCCATTACCCTAATTCTTTTTTCATTAAGTCTAATCCTTTCCTAATTATTTCTTGATGTGGCTGCTTAGATACGCATACAAACTCAGTTAAGGCAAAATCTTCTGGAGCAACTTCATACATTCCTAAAGCTTCCATTTCCCCAAGATCCTTATACATACATGCTTTTAATATTCTCATTGGATATATATCTAATGGGAAAACTTGCTCATAAGATCCTGTAATAACAAATGCTCTATGCTCACCATTAGTATTTGTATTCAAGCTATATTTTTTATTTGGCAATAGCCATGAAAATGTTAATGCTCTAGAGGTTGAAATTTTATCAAATATAGGTCTAGTCCATCCAAAAAGATCATAGTCGTTACCCTCAGGTATCACACTTACTGTATTGCTATAATAATCAAGATGTCCTTTTATAGAAATTTGTTTTCCAGTTAATACATTTCCAGAAATTATTCTATTATCATCCTGGATTCCTTTTTCTAGGATCGTTGACATCTCAGATCCAATAAGAGTTTTAATATATCTTGGATTCTCAATAGATGATCCTACTAATGCAATTATTCTTTCCGCTGAAAATTTTCCAGATTCAACAACTGAACCTATTAAAATAAGATCTTGTAAAGAAATCGTCCAAACAACCTCACCTTTATTAACAGGAGAAACCTTATTGATTAAGGTTCCTACATTTCCAGAAGGATGTGGTCCCGAAACATTATGAATAGTTACATTCTTTAAACTAGATAATTCTGAATTTGAATTCTTTCTAACTGACATATGTATTTCACCCTCAGTTAATTTTGATAAAAGATTTATAGCAGTTTGAATCTTATCTTGATACCCTTTTGAAATAAAATCTAAATCAGCTGAAAGGGGTGCTGATGAAAATCCAGAAATAAAAATTGATTTAGGAGATATATTATGATCAGCTATCACATCATAGGGTCTTTGTTTTATAAAAGGCCATAAACCAGCATTTAATAAATACTCAATTATTTTATTTTTATCAGCCTTAGCATCAAGCTTTCCTAAGTTTTTATATTCTATTTTTTTATCTGCTAAAATTTCAATAGAAACAATCCTTCTTCTTTCACCCCTTTGAATCTCAGTAATTTTACCTGAAACTGGTGAAACAAATTTTACTTCTTCATTGTTTTTATCATAAAAAAGCACGTCTCCTGCTTTTACTTTTTCATCAGCTTTAATTGTAAGTTTGGGAAATACTCCATGAAAATCTTCAGGATATACAGAATAATATTTGCTGTTTTTGGAAATGTCAAGAGTCTTAGTAGCATCACCAACTAAATTGATGTTTAAACCCTTTTTAACAATAATGTCTTTTGACATAGCCAGGAGAATAAAATTAAATGAAGTTTTATTCGGTGCAAAAGTAATTCAATATTAAAGATTTTACAATATTTTTTGACTATTTTTAATTAAAATTAATTAGTAAAATACCATACTATAAATGATTGATTTATATAAGTTTATGTTTCTATTAGTTTGTCTAAACTTTTTAATAATTAATCCAATATTTAGTCAAATTGAAAAAGAGTTAAATCCTCCAGAATATATTAAAACCATTAGCTTTACAACCAATAATGAAAATTATTCAACTAATCTTCCAATAATAAAGCTAGGAGAAAAGTTTGCACTAGATTTTGACGTGCTTAATAATCAGGAGGAAGATTACTACTACACAATTGATCAGCTTAATTTTGATTGGTCTAAATCGCAGTTAATTAAATCAGAATATTTAAGAGGATTTGATAATATTAAAATTCAAAACTATAAAACATCTTTTAATACTTATCAGACCTATTCTCATTACAAACTTAAAATTCCTAATCAAGACGTAAGAATTACAAAATCTGGAAATTATATTCTAAAAATATATGATGAATATGGAAATATTGTTTTTAGTAGAAAATTTATTGTCTATGAGAGTATAACAA
Source organism: uncultured Flavobacteriales bacterium (assembly GCA_913031385.1). GTDB lineage: Bacteria > Bacteroidota > Bacteroidia > Flavobacteriales > Flavobacteriaceae. The sequence goes on from CAJWCT010000047.1 coordinate 8,966, forward strand.
CAGTTCCAACACAAATAAAAAGACTAAGAAATTTAAAATATATACATACTAAACAATCAGTAAATTTTCAGGTAAATCCAGTAACAATTCAATTAAATAATCCAAAAAACACAGTAAAAACTTTAATCATTCAGAACAATAATCTAAGCACCTCGATTGGTAACTTAAAGGCTCAATATACCATTGGCTCGAAATTAATTTTTAACTACGATGAAGAGTCGAGTTTCTGGGGCGGAAATGAATATCTGTTTTTTGAAAATAAAGAAATAAGAAGTTCAAATCTTAATATTAGGACCTTTAATCTTTTTGATATCTATCATAACTATCTATTTACTGATTACCCTAGGTTTAATAACTCCTATACATACAATCCAGATATTAATGGGGGCTTTTTAACAACAGCGCTAAATGCTGATGATATTGATATTGAAGCTGACTATGTAAATATTCACTTTTATTTAAAAAATGGTACTCCTAGACCTGGGGAGTCAATATATATCGTAGGAGCTTTTAATAATTATAGTATGGGACCTGAATACAAAATGACTTACAATCGCTCTTCAGATTCACACGAATTAATGCTAAAACTAAAACAAGGTTTTTATAATTATAAATACGTACTAGTTAATGAGTATGATGAAATTAATCAAGGTGGAGTAAGTGGAAATTATGATGAAACTGAAAATGACTATAAAGTATTAATATACTATAGAGGTTATGGATATAGGTATGACAGGGTTATTGGCATGGGCCAAGCAAGTTCTATAAATATTACTAATTAATTATTGTAAATTGTAGGTATGAAAAAGCTGTTATTTCTTTTAGTGTTTATTCC
>CAJWCT010000048.1 GCA_913031385.1 uncultured Flavobacteriales bacterium
TGCCTATTAATTTCAGGAATATTAATTAAATATTTGCCAGTTACTCTTGGTGGGGCGTCAATACTATTGATTTTGACTTTATCAGCATTATTCCCCGAAATTTCATATACATATGTGAATTTAATTTCATTAAACTTAGGTTTTACAATTCCTGGGCTATTTTTATATTTCCATAAATCAGATGAGTAAAGAGCTATGGATAAAATGCTTTTTAATATCATTCGATTAAAAATAATGTCAACTTTAATTTCTGTTGACACCTGTGATTTCAACTATTTACTAAAAGTAACAGAATCAACAAAAGGAAATTTGAGTATTCAATTAAAAAAATTAGGGGGAGCAAAATATATTAATGTAAATAAATGTTTTGAAAATAATTATCCTAAGACTAGATATAAAATAACTTCCAAGGGAGTAAGATTATTTGAGAAGTTTTTTAAAGACATTCAAACATTAAAAAAGAATTAATATTAAAATTTGACAAAATTTATTAATAAAAAAATATATGCTTAAAATCAATAAACTTCATAAATCTTATAAAATGGGTGATTCAAGTTTGCACGTTTTAAAAGGTATAGATTTAAATATAGAAAAAGGGGAGATGGTTGCAATCATGGGTTCTTCTGGATCTGGTAAATCAACATTATTGAATATAATTGGGATTCTTGATGAGCATGATGAAGGTGAATATACGTTAGATGGTGTTGAAATAAAGAATTTAAATGAAAAGAAGGCTGCTCAATATAGAAACAAGTTTTTAGGCTTTGTTTTTCAGTCATTTAATTTAATAAACTTTAAAAATGCATTAGAAAATGTTGCACTTCCTTTATATTATCAAGGATTAGGAAGAAAAAAAAGACAGGAAAAAGCTCTTTTTCATTTAGACAAAGTTGGTCTTAAAAACTGGGCAAAGCATCTTCCTAATGAATTATCGGGAGGTCAGAAACAAAGAGTAGCCATTGCTAGAGCACTTGCTGCAGAGCCTAAACTTTTATTAGCAGATGAACCTACGGGAGCTTTAGATTCAGCTACATCTGTTGAATTAATGCAGTTTTTACAACAACTTAATGATGAAGGCAGAACTCTTCTTATTGTCACGCATGAAACGGATATTGCCAACATGTGTAAGAGAATAATAAAATTAAAAGATGGAATTATTATGCAGGATAAAAATATTAAACAAGTTAGGTGTTAAATTATGATTGATTTTGGGTTTTTTAGAGAAATTTTTCAGAGTATTAATAAGAATAAATTAAGAACTCTACTTTCAGGCTTTACAGTTGCATTTGCTATAATGCTATTTGCCATATTATTTGGAGTTGCCAACGGATTACAAAATTCTTTTAACTCTGAATTTGCAGGAGATGCAAATAATTCAATTTTTATATTTTCTGGAAGAACCACTAAGGCTGTTGAGGGGATGCAGGTAGGAAGAAGAATTCAATTTGATAATGAACTATATGAAACCCTAAAAAAAGAGTATAAAAATGATATAGAGTTCATTTCTGGAAGAGTATATAAAAATTTAACTGCCTCATATAAGGATGAAAAAAGCAATTATACTATAAGAGCTGTAAATCCAGATCATCAGTTCATTGAAAAAACTGATATTATAAAAGGAAGATATATCAATCAACTTGATTTAAAAAATAAAACAAAAAATATTGTTATAGGAAAATTAGTCTGGGAGGATTTATTTAATGGAGAGAACCCTATCGGGAAATATATAGATCTTAGTAAGATAAAATACAAGGTGGTTGGATTATATGTTGATAAGGCCGAAGGGTCAGATAGTAATGAAGAAAGAATTATCTATATGCCAATTAGTACAGCACAACAAATCTATGGCAGCAATGATTATATTGATCAGATAAATTTAACATTCAATCCAAGTATGTCTGGTGATCAGGCTATTGCATTTAGCAATAAATTGCTAAAGAGAATTAAGCAGATTTTCTCTATTGCACCTGAAGATCAAGCTGCAGTTAGAATAAGAAATCAAGCTCAGGCACTAGAAGAAGTATCACAATTTAATGCTGTACTATCGATTCTAGTACTGATTATTGGCTTTGGAACATTAATAGCAGGTATTGTAGGGATTAGTAATATTATGATATTTATTGTTAAAGAGAGAACAAAAGAGATAGGCATTAGAAAAGCTTTGGGAGCTCCACCAGTTTCTATAGAACGTTTAATAACTTTTGAATCAATTTTAATTACTTCAATTTCAGGATTTCTTGGATTAGTTGCTGGAAGTGTAATTCTAGATTCAATGGAAGAAACATTAAAAGAATATTGGATAACAGATCCTGGGGTGAGTACAAGTTTAGTTATTGGAGCCACAATAACACTGATTCTAGCCGGGACTATTGCAGCATGGCTGCCTGCTAATAGAGCTTCAGGAATAAAACCAATTGTTGCACTAAGAGACGAATAATTATGTTTAGATTTTTATTTGATTTTGACACATGGCAAGAGCTTTCAGAAAGCTTAACCAAAAATAAGATTAGAACCATTATAACTATGATTGGTGTTTGGTGGGGAATTTTACTTTTAATAGCTCTTTTAGGATCAGCAAGAGGAATAGAGAATAAGTTTAATGTACAATTTGGAGATTATGCCACAAATAGTGTATTTATTTGGGGACAATCAACAAGTATGCCCTTTAAAGGGTATCAAGAAGGAAGGGCACCAAGATTAAAATATTCTCATCTTGAAAAGATCAAAAACAATGTTCAGGGAATTAAATTTTTGGTTCCTCGTAATTCAAGACAGTCCGAAGTAGTTAGAGGCATTTTATCTGCTGGTTTTGGTGTAATTGGAGATCTTCCATTATTGGATCTAATTCAAAAAAAGAATTTGACAAGTGGTAGATTTATTAATCAAAATGATATTGAACAGACTAAAAAGGTTGCAGTTATCTCCACAGATGCATATGAACAATTATTTGAAAAGGATGAAGTTGCAATAGGAGAACATATTGAGCTTGATGATATAAACTATAAGGTTATCGGAGTTTTCAAACAAGGTGATTTTGATTTTGGAGGACAGATTCATATCCCTTTTACTACGTTTCAAAAAGTTTATAATCAAGGGGATAACATTGGATGGATAACCGTAACAGGGCAGGATAGCTATGATATTTTACAAATTGAAAAGGATGTCAAGCTTGCATTAAAGAATTTAAACTTTGTTCACCCTGATGATAATAGAGCCTTTGGAAGTTTTAATCTTGGAGAACTATTCGAAAGATTTGAAGGATTCTTATTGGGAATGCAATTCCTTACTTGGTTTGTGGGAATAGCTACATTAATAGCAGGTGTATTTGCCATTGGAAACATACTATTAATTACAGTCAAGGAAAGAACAAAAGAAATAGGAATTAGAAGAGCAATTGGAGCAACTCCATTTGAGATAAAAAGACAAATTGTATTAGAAGCAGTTATTTTAACTGTTGTCGCTGGAATTTTTGGAATAATTTCAGGAGGCGGGATACTAATGGCAGTGGACTCTGCCTATGGACAAGGTGCAGATTCAGTATTAGTAAATGCATCTGTTTCTATATTTATTGTCTTTGTTTCATTGATTATCCTTGTTATTTTTGGATCATTAATTGGATTAATTCCAGCAACAAGGGCAACAATTATTAAACCAATAGACGCATTAAGAGAAGAATAAATAAAAAAAATAATATGAAAAAAACATTAAAAATCGTAGTAATTGTAGGGATACTTTTATCCTTGCTATTTGTGCTAAAATACTTTAGAGATGCTAATGCTAGTGAAATTATAGACTATGAAACTGAGAAACCATTTTACACCTCTATTGTAAAAGAAGTAGTCGCTACAGGGAAGTTAAATCCTGAAGATGAAATTGAATTAAAACCTCAAGTAAGTGGAATTATAGATAAAATATTAGTTGAAGAAGGTGATATAGTTAAAAGAGGAGATTTAATAGCAAGAATTCGAGTGGTTCCTAATGAGCAAGCAGTTATTAGTGCTAATAGTAGAATTAATTCTGCAAGATTGTCTTATAATAATTCAAAAACTCTATTTGAAAGAAGTAAAAAATTATTTGAAAAGGGAGTTATTTCAAAACAGGATTTTGAAAATAGTGAGCTTTCAATGGAGCAATCAAAAGAAGTATTAACTCAGGCTCAAAATGATTATAAAATTATAAAGAAAGGAACCCTTACAGGAGGTAGTACTGCTAATACAAATATTTTAGCTCAAATAGCGGGAACAATTCTTGAAATTCCAGTAAGAGAGGGAGATCAGGTAATTGAGAGTAATAATTTTAACGCTGGGACAACAATTGCTACAGTTGCAGACATGACTATTATGATATTTGAGGGACAGGTAGATGAAACAGAGGTTTCTAAAATTGAGGAGGGCTCTGAAATTAAGGTTGTATTAGGTGCTTTAGAAGAAGAAGAATTTAAAGCAAAATTAACTTTTGTGGCTCCTAAAGGAATAGAGCAGGCAGGAGCTGTACAATTTGTAATAAAAGCTAATGTAAATATTCCAGAGAATGTTAATGTAAGAGCAGGGTATAGTGCTAATGCAATTATGGAAACAGGAAATAAGGAAAATATTTTATGTATTAAGGAATCTTTATTGCAATTCAACAGAATAACTGACAAGCCATTCGTGGAAATTAAACAACAAGATGGTACATATAAGACAAAGAATGTTAAAATCGGAATTTCTGATGGAATAAATGTAGAAATCTTAGAAGGTGTTACTGAAAATGATGAAATAAAGGTGTGGAATATAGTAACTGATGATGCGAATATATTCGATGATGAGAGAGGCGAGGATGAGACTGCTGATGATATGACAGATTAATTTAAATTTTAAAATTGGTATTTATGAAAAATAAAATTTTAGTAATAACTATTCTAATAATTGGACAATCAATTTTTAGTAATGAAAAAGTTTGGACACTTGAAGATTGTGTTATTTATGCTTTAGAAAATAATATTTCAATTCTTCAAGCAAGAAACAGCATTTTATCAAATGAGCAGGATGTAATTAGCGCAAAGGGTAATTTTATGCCTGGAGTAAGTTCTAATATTTCTGGCTCTATGAGTATAGGAAAAGTTGAATTATATCCAGGAGAATTTGCTGATAGAGAATTTTATTCATCAAGCTTAGGAATAGGTTTTTCACAGACTATTTTTAATGGATTCAGAAACATAAATATTTTGAATCAAAGTAAATTAACTCTTGAAAAAAATAAATATGAGTTAGGTAAATTAAGAGATGATATTTCTTTAAATGTTGCTAATATTTATTTGAATGTTTTATTTAATAAGGAAAATCTAGAATTAGCTAGATCCCAATATGATTTTTCACTCTTACAAGTAAAACAAGTTCAGGCCCTTGTTGAATCGGGAGTACAACCGGCATCAACTTTGATTGACACACAAGCTACACTAAGCTTGGACAGTCAGAATTTAACGATTGCTGAGAATAATCATGAGTTGGCATTATTGAATTTATCGCAATTGCTTCAAATTCCTTATGAAGGATTTGATGTTGCAGTAATTGAAATTGATGTTCCATCTGAAAATATAATGTATAAGGACATTAGACCAATTCTTAATTATGCATTAGAAAATAGAAATGAAATAAAGGCTGCAGAACGTGATATAGAAATTGCAAAATTAAATACTAAAATTTCTAAAAGCGCTTACTTACCTAACATTTCACTTGGATATGGATTTAATGCAGCAGCAAATTTTTCTAATCTAACAGATGATGATCCATTTATAGACCAAATAGATGAAAATAAAGGGCACTCAGTTAATATGAATATTTCTATTCCAATTTTTAATAGGAACCAGACAAAAGCTGGAGTAACTAAATCAAAAATTCTTGAGAACACTAGTAATTTAGCCCTTGAGCAGGCTAAATTGAATTTAAAATCTAGTATTCAAAGATCATATACTGATGCAAAAGCAGCTTTAAAGTCTTATCAAGCATCACAAAAATCTTTAGAGGCTCAAACATTAGCTTTTGATAATTCAAAAGAACGTTATGATTTAGGGGCATTAAATTCTTTTGATCTTGAACAGGCTAGAATTAGATTGTTAAATGCTAAGTCATCCCTTATTAATTCAAAGTATGATTTTATATTTAAAACAAAGGTTTTGGATTACTATACGGGTAAAATAATATATTAGTTGGCATACATATTAAACATAGAAACTTCAACAACAAATTGTTCTGTTTCACTTTTTAATGATTTAGAGCTAATTGATTGTATTGAAGAAAATACACAGGATTATTCTCATTCAAAATCTTTACATGTTTTTATTGATTTTGTTTTAAAGAATTCAAAAATAAGTCCTAAAGATTTATCAGCAATATCAGTTAGTAAAGGTCCTGGATCATATACGGGATTAAGAATAGGGGTAGCCTCAGCTAAGGGATTATGTTATGCTTTAGATATTCCACTAATATCAATTGAAACATTAGAAATATTGTCTCAAAATGTGTCAAATAAAAGCATTGTAATACCTTGTTTGGATGCTAGAAGAATGGAAGTATATTCTGCAGTTTTTAATAATAAGAATAAAAGAATAAGAGATACTAAGGCAGAAATATTAACAGAGGATTCTTTTAATAAATATCTTAGTGTAGATGAGGTATATTTTATTGGTAATGCAAACAAAAAAATTAAGAAAATAATTACGCACAAAAATGCAAGGTTCATTGATGATCTGCTTCCTTCATCAAGACAAATGGGAATATTATCATTTAATAAATTTAATGATAATCAGTTTGAAGATTTAAATAATTTTGAGCCGTTTTATTTAAAGGATTTTATAGGCACTAAGTGGAATGCTACTCAATAAGTTTTAAAGCCTCTTTTACTGTTTTTACAGGCATTTTGCAAGCTTTATTAACACAAACATATATATAGGTTTCTCCCTCAACAAATCTGTTTTTAAGTAAAGGAAGAGGGTTGCTTTCTAGAGATCCTATAATAATTTTGTTGGGAAGGTAATTTTCATTTAATTCTTTAATCTTTTCAATAGCCTTATCTCCAACAACTGCAATTTCATAAAAATTCTTGTTTATATTTAAAATTAAATTCATCCAATTTGAAAATCCGCCAGGATATAATTCTATTTGATCCTTAATATTGTTTACCATTTGCTGTGACGAATTTAAATATTTTTTATTATCAAAATAATGAGATAATTTAAATAAGTTATTTGCCATTATTGAATTACTAGAAGGAATAACATTGTCTCTAAATTCAACAGTTCTTGAGATCAGCTTATCATCTAATTTTGAAGTAAAATAAAACATATTAGTTTCAGCATTGAAAAAGTTTTTATATGTATATTTCATCAAATCATTTGAAGTGTTTAGCCATTTCTCATCTAAAGTGTTTTCATATAAGTTTAGAAAGGCCTGTATAGAGGCAGCATAATCTTCTAAATATCCATTAATTTTACTTTTCCCATCCTTATGACTATGGTATAATCCTCCATCAGTCTTTTTCATATTTTTTACTATAAATTCAGCACTAGAACTTGCCACATCAAGAAAATCTTTGTCTTTAAAAACGCGATAGGCATCGATAAATGCGTTAATCATTAATCCATTCCATGAGGTTAATATTTTGTCGTCAATATTAGGCATAGATCTTTTATCTCTTGCTTTAATTAGTATTTTTTTCCAAGCATCTATTTTTTTACTCAATTCTTCTTTTGATAAATTATGCGCTTTTGCAAATGCTGCATCAGATTTATTTTTAATCAGGACATAATTATCATCTTCCCAATATCCATATTTATTAATATTATAATAGTCAGAAAAAACTATAAATTCATCTTTAAGTAATTTTTTTAGTTCATCTTCTTTCCAAACATAATAAGCTCCTTCATTTTCTTTACCATCTAATGATTTGCTGTCAGCATCAATGGATGAATAGAAACCTCCATTAGAATTTGTCAATTCTTTCAATACAAAATTTATAGTTTCATATACTACATTTTTATATAATTCATCATTTGTAATCAAATATGCATCTGAATATAGGCTAATGAGTTGAGCATTATCATAAAGCATTTTTTCAAAATGTGGGATATGCCATTTTTCATCTGTTGAGTATCTTGAAAATCCACCTCCAATTTGATCATAGACTCCACCATATGCCATTTTTTCTAGGGTAAGATTAACTAGTTTTAATGTTTCTTTATCATTATTTTGGTATGCACTTCTTAGCAAGAAATGAATGTTATTTGGCATCATAAATTTTGGCGCTCCAGAGAATCCCCCATTCTTTTTATCAATTTTATTGACAAGGCTTCCAATATGTTTATCTAAGTCTATGGATGCTAACTCTTGATTGTCATTTGTTGTAATTATATCTAATGATTTTATGCCTTTTTCTAATGTAGTTGCATAGTTAATAAATCTCTCAGGCTCTTTATTATATAGATCAGAAATTTGTGTTAAAGCATTAATCCACTGATCTTTTGGGAAATATGTTCCACCCCATATAGGCCTACCATCTGGTAGTGTGACGACATTTAATGGCCATCCGCCACTTCCTGTCATTAATTGAACAGCATTCATATATACCTGATCAACATCAGGGCGCTCTTCTCTATCAACTTTAACTGAAATATATTTTCTACTTTTTCTGCAAATCTAAGTGGAACCGCGTTTTCAAACTCTTCCCTTACGAAGAAATTCTGGTAACCCCAAAGCACATTGCCACCAGATAATTGTGGCCGATCATAAAGCTCGTTAATTGTTAAGTCTGCAGCGGTAGCTCCTGTCCCCAGGTCTTCAAAATTCACCACACGAATACCAACGTCCTTAAGCTGATTAATGTATGAAGAATTAGTGTTCAAAATATCGTTAACTACAAGGTTCGGATTTAAACTAATAATGCGATTTGTTATTTCATTCCCATGGTAAACCTGTAGTGGATAAGAGTGCTCTATGAGCTGGTTAACCACCCTTTGACTACTTTTATCGGTTATAAATATGACTTCATTGTCATATAGCTCGTTAGCTAAAGACAAAGCTCTATAGATGTGCCCCATACCTACTTGATCATTCCCAATTACCCGGAAAACTATTCTTTTCCTTTGAAGCAGTTTCTCTGAAGCCCACCAATCTCGAAGGGATTTTATTTCGTGTGTTCACCGACCAAATTGATTTGATTGGATATGATCTTGAAGCTGGAATTCAAACAAGTATCGAGGCTGAAATTT
>CAJWCT010000049.1 GCA_913031385.1 uncultured Flavobacteriales bacterium
TTTCATATGCAAACTCATTTATATCTATAATATCAAATAAACTATTTAAACCTTCGCCTAATAGTTCAATATTATAATGACTGTTATCTTCACGATTTACTCCTTTATATTTTAATGTTGCAGTTGCATTTTCTGGAGCAATGCTTTCATAACCAGTCACATGCTGGACAGGGTTTGTAAACAGTCCTTCAGATACATCAACATCCAGGTTAAAGCTACCATAGTTGAATCCAAGACCAACAGAGAAGGCTGTATCCATTCCGCCGCGACCAGTTACATCTTTTGCTCCTGATACACCGCTATTTGCTGTCATCATTAAATTATAACCAGCATTTACACCCATACGACATTTTGCCCAGTCGGTCATGGCAGACTCAACTGCAAAAGTCCATGTTGGCAAAGCAATATTAGTTACAGCAGCATCTTTCACATTCATATAATTAGTATATGAAGTATAACCAAATCCCATAGCTATTAGACCGGTCGTATTATCTGAGATTCCAATATGTGAATAAAAAGATGTACCAAGCATCATTGTGGTTTGGCCATCTACATTTCCAACCATAAAGTCATCATCAGAATTATTGGCTTCATAATTAAAATTGACGAGCATATTGTTAAACACCAAGCTAGAAAATTTGGAAAAACAAAATTTGGTAATGAAAGATTTATGAGAGGATTTTTAGATATTATTACACTTTGGTTTATGAATAAATTTGGAAAAAGACCTATGCATTTTTTTGGATCTATGGGAACTATAATGTTTATAATAGGAATTATTTTTACTTGCTATATAGGTTATGAGAAACTCTTTATAAAAACTTCTGGAAGACTAATAACAGAACGTCCTGAATTTTTTATTGCACTTACTACAATTATCATAGGAATACAATTTTTTATTGCTGGATTTCTCGGGGAAATAGTTCTAAATTCTGGTTCCAACAAAAAAAGATACCATATAACGGAAAAAACATTTGACTAATGAGTTACTTTATTAAAGTACTTAAATATGGAAAAAACTATAAGCTATATGGTTTTTTGAACATATTATTTAATATTTTTTATGCAATTTTTAGTGCTCTAGCATTTGTTTCATTTATACCAATGCTAGATGTACTCTTTAAACAAACCAAAGAAGTATTTGAGAAACCTATATATAATGGAATAGGAGATTTAAAAGATTATCTTCAAGACTATTTAAATTACCACATTTCACAACAGCTTGAAAATGATATTACAAGCACATTAGTTATAGTAATTGGAATTGTACTTTTTTTCTTCCTTTTTAAAAATATTTTTAACTATTTGGCTCTGTATAATATTACATTTTTAAAAAATGGTATACTAAAAAATCTAAGAAGCAATCTTTATGGGAAGGTTCTTGAAATGCCTATTCCTTTCTTTGTTAATAAGAAAAAAGGAGACTTAATCTCAAGAATAACTGCAGATATTTTAGAAATTCAAGTATCTTATTTATCAATGTTAGAAGTAATTGTTAGAGAACCGCTAACTATTCTCTTTACAATAATAGTGATGTTTACCATAAGTCCAGAATTAACTTTGTTTATAGTACTCTTTATTCCTATCTCAGGATTTTTCATATCGATTATTGGAAAAAAATTAAAAAAGGATTCAACAGAAGTTCAAAAAGAACAAAGTAATTTTCTATCTATATTAGATGAAACTATTAATGGTCAAAAAATTATAAAGTCATTTTTAGCGGAATCATTTTTCACAAAAAAATTCAATTCAATTAATTCCTTACTTTTTAAATTTTCAAATAAAGTAATTAATAGAAAAAATCTTGCAGCCCCTTTTAGTGAATTTATGGGGATTTTAGTTATTGGTATTCTATTATGGTATGGAGGTAAAATGGTTTTAATCAATGAAAGTTTATCAGGAACAACTTTTATTGTTTTTATGGGCTTAGCATATAATATATTAACTCCAGCAAAAAACCTTAGTAAATCTTTTTATTCAATAAAAAAAGGAAATGCAGCTGCAGAAAGAGTCTTTGAGATAATCGATATAAAGGCAACTAATAAAGAGAGACAATTAAAGAAAATCAATGATTTTAAAAATGAAATAAAATTTGAAAATGTTACTTTTTCATATGATTCAAATGTTATTCTTGATTCAGTTAGCTTTAAGTTAAAAAAAGGTGAAAGTATTGCTATTGTTGGAACTTCAGGAGGTGGAAAAACTACAATTGCAAACCTTCTTAACGGCTTCTATCAAGCTGATTCTGGGGCTATTTCTATTGATGGCGAAAATATCAAAAACATAAGGAAGGACTCATTATACAAGCTTATTTCAATTGTAACTCAAGAATCTATTTTATTTAATGACACTATAAAGAATAATCTACTAATCGGTAATGAGAATTCTTCAAATGAAGAAGTTCTTGAATCTTCAAAAAATGCTAATGCACATGAGTTTATTATTAATCAAGAAAATAATTATGAAACATTAATAGGGGATCAAGGAAACAAATTATCTGGAGGACAAAAGCAAAGATTAACTATTGCTAGAGCAATGCTTAAAAGTCCATCTATTCTTATTTTAGATGAAGCTACGTCATCTCTAGATAGTGAATCAGAGAAAAAAGTACAAGATGCAATAAATAAGCTTATGTTAAATAAGACTTCTCTAATTATTGCTCATAATTTTTCTACAATAAAAAAATGCAATAAAATTTTAGTTTTAGATAAAGGAAAAATTGTCAATGAGGGTAGTCATGATTATTTAATTAAAAGTTCTGCTCTCTATAAAAAAATGTATGAGCTCCAAAACTAAAAAAAGAATTAAATTTACACTTTAAAATTCCATAATGATATTATTTTTTGGGAACCCTGAATCAAAAGTTTTTGCATTAGAAACTAATGATAAGCTTGATGATTTTAGTATTGAAAAATTAAATTGGGTCCTTAACGCACCTTATATAAAGGAACAAACTATTAAAAAGAATTTTATAGGACCTAAATCTACAATGATTAGTCCTTGGAGTACTAATGCAGTTGAAATTATAAGTAACATGGGAGTTTTATCTGTTATTAGAATTGAAGAATTTATTTGTATTAGAGAGAGTCAAACTTTTGATATGATGATTCAAGATAAATACGAGTACTTAAACCAAGATTTATTTAAAAATTATAAAACACCTGATAAAATCACCTTAATTGATGATATAAATGAATATAATAATAATGAAGGGCTTGCTTTAGATCAAAATGAAGTTGACTACTTAAAAAGTCTAGCAAAAAAACTCAATAGAAAACTAACAGATTCTGAGGTTTATGGATTTTCTCAAGTTAATTCTGAACACTGTAGACATAAAATATTTAATGGGCGATTTATAATTGATAATAATGAAAAAGAAAAAAGTCTTTTTGGGTTAATTAAATTAACATCAAAAAAAAATAAGAATTCAATTATATCTGCATATTCAGATAATGTTGCATTTATTAAAGGACCTAAAATCTCTCAATTTTATCCTCAAAAAGCAGATACTTCAAGTTATTATACAAATAAAGATATTGACAGTATAATTTCAATAAAAGCTGAGACTCATAATTTTCCAACTACCGTAGAACCATACAATGGTGCAGCAACAGGCTCTGGAGGTGAAATTAGAGATAGATTAGCTGGAGGAATAGGATCTATACCACTAATAGGTACTGCAGTTTATATGACCCCATATTCAAGACTTAATAAAGAAAACTTATGGGAAAATGGATTCAAAGCTAGAAAATGGAAATATCAAACACCATCAGAGATATTAATTAAGGCATCAAATGGAGCATCAGATTTTGGAAACTGTTTTGGACAACCTTTAATTTGTGGATCACTTTTTACTTTTGAACACTCAGGAGATGATCAGTATTTGGGGTATGATAAAGTTATTATGTTAGCTGGAGGTGTTGGTTTTGGAGAGGCGAAACAATCACATAAAAAAATTCCTCAAGATGGTGATATAATAGTAATGTTAGGAGGTGATAATTATAGAATAGGTATGGGAGGTGCTTCAGTTTCTTCAACAAATACAGGGAACTATGACAACTCTATTGAATTAAATGCTGTTCAAAGATCAAATCCTGAAATGCAAAAAAGAGTTACTAATACTATACGGGCACTTTTTGAAAGTAAAGAAAATCCAATACTATCAATTCATGACCATGGAGCTGGTGGACATTTAAATTGTTTTTCTGAATTGGTTGAATCAACTGGAGGAGAAATATATATTGATGCGCTACCATTAGGAGATCCTTCATTATCATATAAAGAAATTATTGGAAATGAATCTCAAGAAAGAATAGGAATTATAATAAAAGAAAGTGATTATAAAATGGTTGAGAAAATTGCCAATAGAGAAAGAACACCAATATATATAGTGGGGAAAGTAACTAATGATAAAAAATTTAGAGTTTTAGATAGAGAAAATAATATAGAATCGATAGACTTAGATCTAAAATCATTATTTGGGGATACACCAAAAAAGATAATTTCTGATAACACCATTTCAAATAATTTTCAAAAAATAAAATATGATAATAATAATCTAGAAAGTTATATTAAATCTGTACTTAAAATTGAGTCCGTAGCCTGCAAAGATTGGTTGACCAATAAAGTAGACAGATGTGTTACCGGAAGAATTGCACAACAACAAACTGTTGGTAAAATTCAATTACCTCTTAGTAATTGTGGAGTTGTAGCATTAGATTATGATAATTTTCATGGTATTGCTACATCTATAGGTCATTCGCCAATTTCTGGTCTTATTGATTCTAAAAAAGGAAGTATAAATTCTATTGCAGAAGCATTAACAAATATTATCTGGGCTCCTTTAGAAGATGGGCTTAAATCAGTTTCATTATCTGCAAACTGGATGTGGCCATCAGGAAAAAATGGTGAAGATTCAAGACTTTATAATGCTGTAGAATCTTGTTCAGATTTTGCAATTGAATTAGGTATAAATATACCAACAGGAAAAGACTCCCTATCAATGGTTCAGAAGTATGATGATACTAATGAAGTTAAATCACCAGGAACAGTTATCATATCTGCTTCTGCTCATTGTTCAGATATTAGAAAAGTGGTAACTCCTAATCTAAAAGGCAGTGAAGGTTTTATATATTATATTAACCTTTCAAATGACAATTATAAACTTGGAGGTTCTTCATTTGGTCAAATAAATAATAAAATTGGAAATGATGCTCCAACAATTAAGGATACAAACAATTTTAAGAAAACATTTAATTTAATTCAAAATTTAATAAAGGAAGATAAAATCCTTTCAGGTCATGATATATCCTCAGGTGGATTAATCACTAGCTTGTTCGAGATGTGTTTTACTGATAATAGTGTAGGGATGGATATTGATCTAACTACATTAAAGGAAGAAGATATAGTAAAAATTCTTTTCTCTGAAAACTCTGGAATCATTTTTCAATCCAAATCAAAGTTGAATCAATTCTTTGATAAAGAAGAAATCTCTTTTCATGAAATTGGTAAAGTAGTTAACAGTGATTACTTAAATATTAAAAACTATGATAACACATACTCATTTAATATTTCAAAATATAGAGATATCTGGTTCTCTACATCTTATCATTTTGATAAAATTCAAACTAAAAATAAATTAGCTCGTAAAAGATTTGAAAATTATAAAAATCAACCACTAGAATTTGTCTTTCCAAAAAGATTCACTGGAAAAATTTTAAAGAATAACAATAAAATTAATGCTGCAATTATAAGAGAAAAAGGCAGTAATTCAGAAAGAGAAATGGCTTATATGATGAGTCTCTCTGGCTTTAATGTAAAAGATGTTCATATGACAGATATTATTTCTGGAAGAGAGAATCTTGAAGATATTAAACTACTAGTTGCTGTAGGAGGCTTTTCTAACTCTGATGTATTAGGTTCAGCAAAAGGTTGGGCTGGATCATTTATATATAATAAAAAAGCTAAGCAAACCTTAAATAATTTTTTTAATAGAGATGACTCTATGTCACTTGGAGTTTGCAATGGATGTCAACTTTTTATTGAGCTAGGTCTAATAAATAATGATCATGATATAAAACCAAAAATGGATTATAATGACTCAGGTAAGTTTGAGTGTATTTTCACATCAGTTAAAATTCAAGAATCTTCATCAATTATGATGAAGGGAATGGAAGGGAGTAATATTGGTGTTTGGGCTGCTCATGGTGAAGGAAAATTTATCTTTCCTTATGATGAATCAAAATATCTTATTCCAGCAAAGTACTCTTATAACGAATATCCTGCAAATCCAAATGGTTCTAATTATAATGCTGCTATGCTAACTTCTGATGATGGCAAACATTTAGTAATGATGCCTCACCTTGAGAGATCAATTTATCCACATAATTGGGCTCATTACCCAAAAAATAGAAAAGATGAAGTATCTCCATGGATAATGGCATTTGACAATGCATATAATTGGTTAAAAAATAAATAGTAATTACTATATTAGTAAATTATATATAGACAAATATTAAATATGATAATAATCATATAACAAAAGTTAATAATACTGTAATTTTAAAAATAAAAATCAATGTCAACTCAAAAGAAGATAAAATTAGATGGTGGGGAATTTATTCTAAAAGATATTCCTTCAAATGAAGTTTTCACAGCAGAAGATTTTTCAGAAGAACAAAAAATGATAAGGGATACAGTTATCGACTTTGTAGATAGAGAAATTTGGCCCCAAAAAATGAGGTTTGAAGAAAAAGATTATGATTTTACAGTTGAGTCGATGAAAAAAATTGGAGATCTTGGTTTATTAGGTATTAATGTTGATCAAGATTATGGTGGTTTAGGAATGGATTTTGTATCTACAATGCTTGTATGTGATTATATATCAGGTTCAAGTGGATCTCTAGCTACTGCATATGGTGCTCATACAGGGATTGCTATTCTTCCTATTTACTTATATGGAAATGAAGAGCAAAAGAAAAAATATCTTCCAAAGCTTACCTCTGGAGAGTGGTTTGGATCTTATTGTTTAACAGAGCCAACTGCAGGTTCAGATGCAAATTCAGGAAAAACAAAAGCTGAATTATCTGATGATGGAACTCATTATTTAATTTCTGGACATAAGATTTGGATTTCAAATGCTGGTTTTGCAAATTTATTTATTGTCTTTGCAAGAATCGAAGATGATAAAAACATTACTGGTTTTATAGTTCCAAATGATCCAAATAATGGTATAAAACTTAGCGAAGAAGAAAAAAAGCTTGGCATCCATTCTTCTTCAACTAGACAAGTATTTTTTGAAAAAACAAAAGTTCCTATTGAAAATTTACTTGGAGAGAGAAATGGAGGATTTAAAATAGCGATGAATGCACTAAATGTAGGTAGGATTAAATTAGGTGCTGGAAATTTAGATGGTCAAAGAAGAGTCATTAGTGGAGCTATTGATTATGCTAATAACAGAGTACAGTTTAAACAACCAATATCAAATTTTGATTCAATAAAAGAAAAGATAGCTATGATGGCTGCATCATGTTACGCTGGAGAATCAAGTTGTTATAGAGCTGGCAGTGATGTTCAATCAAAAATTGATGAATACCTTTCAAATGGATTATCAAAACAAGAATCTGAATTAAAAGGGGTTGAAAATTTTGCAATTGAATGTTCAATATTAAAAGTCGCAGTATCTGAAGACATGCAAAATTGTGCAGATGAAGGAATTCAAATTTTTGGTGGAATGGGATTCTCTGCAGAAATACCAATGGAATCTGCATGGAGAGATGCTAGAATAAGTAGAATATATGAAGGGACAAATGAAATTAATCGAATGTTAATGGTTGGAATGCTTCTAAAAAAGGCTCAGAAAGGTGAATTAGATCTTATGTCAGCTCTTCAAAATACAATGAATGATAATAATGAAAATAAAGTAGAAACTATTGATGAATTAAAACATGAGATAAATATTGTTAATAATTTAAAAAAAGTCTTTTTAATTATTTTAGGAAAAGCATTTGAAAAATATGGTGCAGAAATTGAGAAAAATCAACAAGTTCTTCTAGCTCTTTCAGATATAATGATAGAGACCTATTTTTCTGAATCTACTTTAAAAAGAACTATAAAAAACATTAATAGGTCAAATGTTAATGACCAGTACTATCAAATTGAAATGGCTAAATTATATATCTATGAGGCAAGTCAAATAACATTAAAGAAGTCTAAAGATATTATTATTAGTATTTATGATACTCAATTACAAGAAGAATTATTAGCTAAGATTAAAGAACTAGTTTCTTATGAAGAAAACCCCAATATCTTTAATATTAAGAAGTCAATAGCAGATAAACTTATTTCAGAAAATAAATATTGTTTTTAAATTGAAATTACCTTTTTACTTAACATTCCTATTTCTATTAATTTTCGCAGATTTAAATGCCCAGGATATAGACTTATATCAAATTATTGAAAAAGTCTCTTCAGAAAGAATAGAAAGTGATATTAATAAACTAGTTTCCTTTGGAACCAGACACTCTTTAAGTGATACTTTATCTGAAACAAGGGGAATTGGAGCCTCTAGGAGATGGATAAAGTCTGAATTTGAGAATATTTCAAAATCTTGTAATAAATGTTTAGAAGTTTATTATGAAAAAAGTTTTGCAACTAGGAAAAATAGCGAAAGAGTAATTAAACCTACATGGATTTATAATGTAGTAGCTATTCAGAAAGGAATAAAATACCCTAATAGATATGTAATAATGAGTGGAGATATTGACTCTCGAATATCTGATCCTACCAATTATATAGATGATTCTCCTGGAGCAAATGATAATGCAAGTGGAATGGCTGGAACTATAGAAGCTGCAAGGGTTCTATCTAAGTATAAATTTGACAATAGTATAATATATGTAGGATTGAGTGGAGAAGAACAAGGATTACTTGGTGGGATTAGTCTGGCACAATATGCTAAAAAAAATAACTGGGATATAATAGGTGTTTTAAACAATGATATGATTGGGAATATAGAGGGAGTTGATGGAGTAATTGATAATAGAAGTTTTAGAATTTTTTCTGAGCCCGTGTCAGTTA
>CAJWCT010000050.1 GCA_913031385.1 uncultured Flavobacteriales bacterium
TATGTCTTTGTTAAAAGATCATGGGTTATGAAACAAGATGCTGGTGATGGCAAGATGAAAGAAATTTCTGATCATATATATGAAGGGGCATTAGCATTTTTAAATGCTGAATATAAATTATTGTCAATTTTTGTTGTAGTAGTTAGTTTAGTTCTAGCAGGAATTTCATTTGTTGTTCCAACTTCACATATATTAATAGTTGTCGCATTTATTTTTGGTGCTTTTTTCTCAGCACTTGCTGGAAATATGGGCATGAAAATCGCTACAAAGACAAATGTAAGAACAACTCAAGCTGCGAAGACAAGCCTGCCAGATGCATTAAATATTTCATTTGCAGGAGGAACTGTAATGGGACTAGGAGTGGCTGGTTTAGCTGTACTTGGATTGACTACATTCTTCATAATATTTTTTAATTTTTTCATGAGCGGATCATGGACTTCTGTTGAAGATATGACTATTGTTCTTGAAACCTTAGCAGGATTTTCTCTAGGTGCAGAATCAATTGCTTTATTTGCTAGAGTAGGTGGAGGAATATATACAAAGGCAGCTGATGTTGGTGCTGATTTAGTTGGAAAAGTTGAGGCAGGAATTCCTGAAGATGATCCTAGAAATCCAGCTACAATTGCAGATAATGTTGGTGATAATGTTGGTGATGTAGCAGGTATGGGTGCAGATTTATTTGGATCTTATGTTGCAACAGTATTGGCAGCAATGGTGCTTGGAAATTATGTTATTAAGGATATGGGTGGATCTATCGATGATGCCTTTGGAGGTATTGGCCCAATTCTGTTGCCGATGGCAATTGCAGGTTTGGGCATTATTATATCTCTTATCGGAACAATGGTAGTAAAAATTAACTCCAATGATGCTAAGGAAGATGAAGTAATGGGAGCTTTAAATAAAGGAAATTGGCTTTCAATAGCTTTAGTTGCTATTACATGTTATTTTCTAGTAAACTATATGTTGCCTGAGACTATGACAATGCAATTCTTTGGAGAGGGTGCTAGAGATATTTCATCTATGAATGTTTTCTATGCAACTCTTACAGGACTTGCAGTAGGCTGGCTAATATCTTCTATTACAGAATATTATACAGGACTAGGCAAAAAGCCGGTTCTTGAAATTGTTCAAAAATCTAGCACGGGTGCAGCAACTAATATTATTGCAGGGCTAGCTACAGGAATGATATCTACATTTGGATCAGTATTATTATTTGCAACAGCAATTTGGGTTGCATATGCTTTTGCAGGATTTTATGGTGTTGCTTTATCAGCATCTGCTATGATGGCAACTACCGGAATGCAATTAGCTATTGATGCATTTGGTCCAATTTCTGACAATGCTGGTGGTGTTGCAGAAATGAGTAAACAAGATCCAATTGTAAGGGAAAGAACAGACATATTAGATTCTGTTGGTAATACCACTGCAGCTACAGGTAAAGGATTTGCTATTGCTTCTGCAGCATTAACATCCTTAGCGCTTTTTGCCGCTTATGTAACTTTTACAGGAATTGATGGAATTAATATTTTCAAGGCTCCAGTTTTAGCAATGTTATTTGTTGGAGGAATGATACCTGTTGTCTTTTCTGCATTAGCCATGAATGCTGTAGGTAAAGCAGCAATGGAAATGGTATATGAGGTTAGAAGACAGTTTAAAGAAATTCCGGGAATAATGAAAGGAACTGCAAAACCTGAATATGATAAATGTGTTGCTATATCTACTCAAGCATCATTAAAAGAAATGATGTTGCCAGGAATAATAACCATTGGAACACCGATCCTTATTACTGTATTGCCAATGTTAATGGGCATGGACAACCAAGCTATAGCTGAAATGTTAGGAGGTTATATGGCAGGGGTAACAGTAAGTGGTGTATTATGGGCTATCTTTCAAAATAATGCAGGTGGAGCATGGGACAATGCAAAAAAATCTTTTGAGGCTGGGGTAGAAATTAATGGAGAGATGACATATAAAGGCTCTGACGCTCACAAGGCATCTGTAACTGGTGATACTGTAGGAGATCCATTTAAAGATACTTCAGGACCTTCAATGAATATTTTAATTAAGCTTACTTGTCTTATAGGGCTTGTAATTGCTCCAATTTTAGGAGGTCACTCAGCTGAATCTAATCATGTTGATGATGTAACATCTAAAGAAATAAAAGTATCAGTTGATATGCAAAGTAATGATGAAGCAGATGACGTAACTGCTAAAGTAACAATTAGCACAAACATTAATGGCAATGAAACTTCTGAAGAATTTGAAATTGATGGTTCTAAAGATGAAGTTATGGAAAAAGTAGATAAAATTGTTAAGGATAAAAAACAAGATTAAAAAATAAAAAAGATCTTAAATTATGGCCTTTTTTTATTTTATTTTTTGATCTATTAGATCAATAATTTTTTGCAGATCATCTTTACTTTCAACAAAATCTATATCATCTATATCAACCACTAGTAATTCACCTTTTTCATAACTGTGAATCCAAGCTTCATATCTTTCGTTTAATCTGCTTAAATATTCTATGCTTATTGAATTTTCGTATTCTCTGCCTCTTTTATGAATTTGTGAAACTAGATTTGGAATGGAGCTTCTAAGGTAGATTAATAAATCAGGGGATTTAACTGTCTCTTCCATTAAGTCAAAAAGGGATCTATAATTTTTGTAATCACGATTTGTCATAAGTCCCATAGCATGAAGGTTAGGCGCAAAAATATTTGCATCCTCATATATAGTTCTATCTTGAATTACATTTCTTCCATTACTAATAATATCTCTTAATTGTCTGAAACGACTATTTAAAAAATAAATTTGAAGGTTAAAACTCCATCTTTCCATTTGATTATAAAAATCATCTAAATAGGGGTTGTCTACAACATCTTCAAATTCAACTTCGTATTTATAGTGCTTGCCAAGTGATTTAGTTAAAGTGGTTTTTCCAGCGCCAATATTTCCTGCTATAGCTATATGCATAATTCAATTAATTTTAATTTCAAATTGTTGTAAATAATCCTCATCATAAATATACAAGGTTTCATTGATTACAAAAAAATCTTTTATAAATAATTTTTCGTGACTAATTTTTTCTAGTCTACTATCAGATTCATCGAATATAAATAGGTTATTATTAGAAACAAAAATCAAATTATTTTTATAAAAATTAAAGAATTCCATTTCACTAATTTGAATTTTATATATTAATGAACCTATATAATTAAATTTATATAAATGATTATTTGTTAAAAGCCAACAATAATTATAGTTCCCTTTCAATGATTTAACTTGACCTTCTATTGGAATATCAATGCTATCAAAGGAATCCTTTAAATAATTGTATTTTTTAAGTCTCATTGAAATTTCATCATATACCCAGATATTATTTTCATTGGCTGATGAAAAGGCTACTACATTAATTAGAGGGTCTGAATAATTAAAATTGACTTTTTTAATTTCACTTAGCTTGTTATCTAGAATAACTATAGAATTTTGATTCTTATAAAATAATTTTATTTGAAGAGGATTAAATAGGTCAATTTTATATAATTCTCCTAGGTCAATATTATTATACGTATATGTTGACTCTGGGGTTTTTTTGACTATAGAATTTTTAATTAAATAAAAATTAGAATTAGAATAGCTCTTGGCAATTTGCAATGAATCATTATAGTGAGTTTTAGAGTTTAACACCAGAGAGGTATTTTTTTGTGCAAGTGAAATGCAGTTTATAGAAAAAAAATAAATTAACAATATAATCCTCATGGATTTGAAAGTACAAAAAAATTATGATTATTTTAACTTGAAATTAACAATTTGTCTAGGAGTATTAACTAGCTTTGAAAAAATATATTTATGAGAAATTCAATATTAATTCTTATAGCACTATTTTCTTTTAATTTTCTTTATCCCCAAGATTTTCAAGGAAAGGCATATTATAAATCAAAAACATCTTTTGATCTTGGACCATGGGGATCTACAATGAGTACTGAGCAGAAAAATCAAATGAAAGCTAGAATGAAAAACATGTTAGAAAAAACATTCATTTTAACTTTTAATAAAGTTGAGTCTACTTTTAAGGAGGAAGAACGCTTAAGAGCCCCTGGTCAAGGTAGGGGATGGGGGAGTTTTGGATCATCATCAGGCCCTAGATATAAAAATGTTAAAGAAAAAATGTCATTAGAAGAGATTGAATTTTTTGGAAAGAAATTTATAGTTAGTGATGATATAGATGAAATAAAATGGGAAATGACTACTGAGCAAAAGAAAATAGGTAATTACATATGCTTTAAGGCTATAGCTAAGAAAAAAGCACCTTTTGATTGGACAGGTGTATTTGCTCCTCCTAAACCAAGGGGTGATAAACCAAAAGATTCTACAGATAAAAAACGAGAGATTAAAAGTATTGAAATTCCAAAGACTATTCAGATAGTAGCATGGTATACTCCTCAAATACCCGTTAGTCATGGACCTGCTGAATTTGGAGGATTACCAGGGCTTATTTTAGAATTGACCACTGATCAAACAGTCCTGTTGTGCTCAAAAATTGTTATGAATCCAGAGAAAAAGGATGAAATATTAATGCCAACTAAAGGAGAAAAAGTTACTAGAAATAAATATGATGAGATTATAAAATTTAAAATGGAGGAAATGAGGTCAATGAGAGGCGGAAGAGGTAATAAAGGCAGACATTTTTAATCAACTTAATATGAAAAAACTTATCATACTTATATTACTACTTAATTCTTCATTCTTGTTTTCACAATTGAAAATGCAGGGTAAGGTAACAGATAGTTTAAACAAGCCCTTGGAGCTTGCAAATATCATTTTGATTAATAGTGAGACAAATGCTCTTGAATCATTCGCCATATCTGATCCTGATGGAGAATATAAGGTTGCTTTAAAAAAGAATTCAAGTTATAACCTGCAGGTTAGCTATATAGGAATGGCTAGTTATAGTCAACTTATTAAATCCGAAGAATCTGATATCTCAAAGGACTTTATCCTTTATGAAAACACTGAATTAGATGCTGTAGAGCTAACCTATGAGATGCCTGTAGTTATAAAAGGGGATACACTTATATATGATGCAGATTCTTTTAAAACAGGAACAGAAAGAAAACTAGAGGATGTTCTTAAGAATCTTCCTGGGGTCGAGGTTACAGATGATGGAGAAATCGAGGTTGAGGGCAAGGTAGTAAGTAAGGTTATGGTAGAGGGTAAGGAATTTTTTGAGGGAGATTCTAAAATTGCATCAAAAAACATTCCATCAAGTGCAGTTGATAAAGTAGAGATATTAAAAAATTATGCTGATGTTGGACAGTTGAGCTCTGTTCAAAATAACCAGGAGAATATAGCTATAAACATTAGGCTTAAAAAAGGAAAAGATAAATTCTGGTTTGGTACTGTAACGGCAGGCGCTGGAGATTCACCTATTGAAGACTTATATCTATTTCAGCCAAAACTTTTTTATTATAGCCCATCCTATAGTATTAATGTAATAGGAGATTTAAATAATATAGGAGAACAGGCTTTTACCCAAAGAGATTACTGGAATTTTTCAGGTGGGTTTAAAAAACCTAGTGGTAAAAGTGGTACAAATATAAGTTTAGGAAATAATAATCTAGGATTTTTACAATTACAAAACAACAGAGCTAAAGACATTAATACTGAGTTTGCAGCTGTTAATGCTAGTTATTCTCCAAATAAGAAAACGGATTATTCAGGGTTTTTAATATTAACAAATAGCGAAATTGAGATTCAACAAAATAATTCCACACAATATATTGATCAAGGTCTCGGAATTCCTGATGAAGATACTCAAACCAATACGCTTCAAACAAGTAATTTGGCAATTGGCAAATTTAGATTAAAACACAAGCCTAATCTTAATAATCAATTAGATTATGAAATACTCTCTCGAATTACTGAGGAGGACCAGGATCAACATTATTCATCATCTGTAATTGGTGAAATTAACCAAAATGAAGATGTTGAGACTTACAATATCAGTCAGAATTTAAATTATTATTACACCCTTGATGATAAAAATATATTTGCATTTGAAGGGCAACATGTAATTAAGAATGAAGATCCATTCTATAATGCAATTCTAGAGAATAATCTTAATTATCAGCCAACTGCTTTTGGTTTAGGCCTTGATGATTCAGAGTCAAACTTTAATCTTGCTCAGGATAGAAAAGTAAAATCTAATCAATTTGATGCAAAATTAGATTATTGGAATATTTTAAATATTAAGAGTGATTTAAATTTTACTCTAGGAGCTATTTATAGTAATCAGATATTTAATTCCGAAATTTTCCAATTTTTAGAAAATAGCACCTTTTATCCAACTCCTATAATCAATGGGGGATTAGACTATAATGATACAGATTATACTTTTACAGATTTATATCTAGGAATGCATTATAGATTAAAAACTGGAAAATTTACTATTAGCCCTGGTTTTACAGCGCATGCATATAATTCAAAAAACACACAATTTGGAACTGAATATTCTGATTCTTTCTTCAAGTTATTGCCAGATTTTAATGTAATTATTCAATTAAAAAATAGTGAGAGTATCAGATTTAATTATGCCATGCGAACACAATTTACTGATGTAACAAAACTAGCTCGTGGATTGGTATTAAACAATTATAACTCCATATTTAGTGGTGATCAGGAACTGCAGAACGCATTATCTCACAATATTAATTTAACCTATCATAGCTTTAATTTGTTTAATTACACAAATGTTTTTGCTAGACTTTCATATAATAAATCTATAGATCAAATAAGAAATCTTACAACCTTTGAAAGTGTAATTGCAACAAGTTCACCATTTAATTCATCATTTGCTGATGAGACATTCTCAGCATCAGGGAGATATCAAAGATCATTTGGTAAGATTAGAACTACCTTAAATACCAACTATAATTATTCTAAATTTAATCAGTTTATTCAAAGCATAAATAATCCATCACTTAGTGAGAATTTTTCTCAAAATTATAAAGGTTCCATTAGAACATTATTTAAAACGGCACCAAATATTGAGGCGGGATATTCTTACAATTTAAGTGAAAATAACATAGGAGATATTAGCACTAAATATTATACTAAGAGTCCCTATTTAGAGATTGATGCATTAATTCTTAAGAGTTTTACTTTTAGAACAAACTATTCACAAACAAGATTTAGTGATCAAGATAATCTAATTAATAGCTATAAGTTTTGGGATGCTTCACTCTCTTATAGAAAAGAAAAGGATAGTAAATGGGAATTTGAAGTAAAAGCCACTAATCTTCTAGATACTAGATCACAAAGTAATTCAAGTACTTCTAATATATCGATTAGTGCTACAGAGTATTTTATTCAGCCTAGATTTATTACTTTCAGATTTATTTATAGTTTATAAAAAATTATAGGATAAATCTTAATATAATAAATTGATTCTTTTAGGGATTTGTAGTGTTTTTATAAAATATTTTTCTAGCACTAGTAATGAAATTAATTTTTCTCTTTTCTCATCCTTAAATTGTTTAACATATTCATTAGCATTATTAATAATTTCTAAACATTTATCTAAATGATTTATATAATACGTTAATTTTTCTTCTAGATCAGAATAATCATCTTTTATTAGAATATAATGGTAATCTGCAATAAGTTTTTTTTCCATAAACCAAGATTCAATTTTTGGTTTTGCCATTACAGCTATCGAATTTGAGGACATCGCCCATTTTAAATTTGTTGCAACATCAACTCCTTCAATACATAGAATAAATTTATACTTTAGATGAGCCTCAATTGAAATTTTCTTTTTAATCCAATGATCATGATCTGTGTTGCTATTTATTTGACCCAAATCACATAATTTATTATCAAAGTACATTTTATAGAAATCAGTTCTTTTTTTGTGTTTTTTTGAAACTGCTCCTCTACCTATTAACATGTCTTTTTTATTGTGAAATTCATTTGAGTCATTGGTATATGTAAAGTGTCTTATCTTATTTAATTTGAACAAAACTGAATTTTCTTGATTATCCAATATAGGCCTGCTTTTCACAATTGAAGGAATGTCTGGAATGCGTGTAATGTCCCCAAATAAAAAATTCATCTTTAGTGATGGGTTAAAATATCTTGTAAATTCATAGCTATCAAAAAAATATGTTCTATGAAAATTTTTAATTTTTAAAGCTGATAAATTTGAAACATTATCTGGCAGATTTATATCTCTATCTATCTTGTTATAATAATTCACACGCATTTTAATATAGTCAACATCATACTTGTTAATTTCATTTAGGGTTTCCTTAAGCCTATTTCTGTAGAAGAAATTAGGTATCAATAATTTCAAAAAATTTAATGAGTAGTATAATTGCTTATTATTTCTATGAGATTTTTTTCTTAACAAGATTGATATTTAATAATTAATAAATTACGTCTTTTTTATTATTAAATTAAATTTAACTTATACTAAAAAATTAAAAAATTTAGAAAAAAGAATAACAAAATAAATAACTAATTATACATTTATTATCAATGAGAGGAACTGTATATAAATCTACTGGAAGTTGGCACTCTGTAAAAAATAATGAGGGAGTGGAATTTGAATGTAGAATTAAAGGTAGGCTTAGACTGGATGATTTAGGGAGTACAAATCCAATTGCAGTTGGTGACGTTGTAGAATTTGATATAGAAAATAATACTGATTCAAGAAATGGAATTATAATTAAGGTCCATGATAGGAAAAATTACATTCTAAGAAAATCAGTTAATTTATCTAAGCAGACACAAATTCTAGCAGCTAACATAGATGTTTTATTTTTAGTTATTACAATTAACAACCCTGTTACTACTACAAATTTTATAGATAGATTTTTAATTACTTCTAATGCATATTCTATTGATAC
>CAJWCT010000051.1 GCA_913031385.1 uncultured Flavobacteriales bacterium
TGAACATGTGCATGATTCATATCATCTCCAAAATCAAAAGTGTCGTGTCCCAATGCCTCAATATTCCAACTTCCTTGACCTTGTGCTAAACTACACTCTCCCTCATCATTACACCTCCCTGCTGTTGCAGGATCAAATTTTACACTATTTAACGCATAAGCAATTGCTGAAGCAGGGCCACCTACTTCTACACCGCTTTCAGATACTATGATTGGGCAAAGAGTGAAACTCTCATTTACAGTTTGTTCACTTATAGTGTTTGGATTATTGTTGTTTGGAAACGTTCCAACCTCATGATTTGGAATTCCATTTCCGTTTAAAATTCTATCAGATCCATCAGATGACCAAGAATATCTGCTATAAGTGTTAACTGATTCATCATCATTGTAGATTTCTTCATTAATATCAACTAATACTCCAGCAGTTGAATAATCTCCTGAACAATCAATATTATTTTGTTCTTGTGAATTTTCGTTATCACTGCACGAAAACGACGAAATAATTAGAAAGAGTAAAATTGTTTTTCGCACTAATATTTCTAATTATTTATAAAATCATTATATGATTTTAGATTTAACTCCTCTAATTTAACTTTCTTCTTTAGCTTATTAAATTTACTTTTGGCTTTATTAAATTCAGCTTCAATCAAGCTTAAATTATCAAGTTCGTTTTGTGAAGGTTTGTCATAACTTGAAGCAATTTTACTATATAGGTCAGCCATCTTTTCTCTTAACTGTCTTTTGGCCATCCCTACATAATTATCACCAGTAGTAATTACAAGAGTTTCTTTTAATTCATTTAATTTAGAAGCAGTTTTCTTATTAATCTTTTCATCTTTTACAATAACATCTAATTCATACACTAAATACGCTAAATCTTGAACCATGTTATACATTTTCATAACCACCTCATACTGCATTTTTCTTTCATCAGCATTTAGATCAGTATTTTTATCGTACTCTACATTGAATACTTTCTCATAAGTATCTCTACCTTTCTTAATCACTGCTTTATAAGTTCCAGCTGCAACTCTTGGTGAGGTAAATCCTCCAAAACTAAATGTTTTACCTTTGGCAATCTTTGGTTGTTTAATAGTGTAATTCCAGGTGACAGTATTTATTCCTTTTGATTTTCCTGCTCCGAGTGTAGCAAGTAAATTGCCATTCATATTATGAATTTCAAATGTCATTTTGCCAAATGTATGTCGTTTTGGGAGCAGGTATTTAATTTCACAATCAAAAGAAGGGTTTTCTCCAACAAATTGAGTTTCTCTTCCAAAATTATCAGAAAATCCACTATAATCAGACATTGTAAAAGTGTCTTTACTGAAAAAGTGTAATTTACTCGACAATGTTTCAGATTTAATTTCTCTAAGGGGTGATATATCATCAATTATAATTACTCCTCTTCCATGAGTCCCCATTACAAGATCATTTGTTTCTTTATGCAGATCAATAAAATGAACTGCTACAGAGGGCATATTATTAGTGAATTTTCCCCAACTTTTACCGCCATTAACTGAAATATATAACCCAAATTCAGTTCCTAGAAAAAGTAGATCGGGATTAACATAATCTTCTTGAATATTTCTTACAAAACCATAAACATCATTAGAGGGTATAATATTTTTCCATGTCTTACCAAGATCGGTAGTTTTATAAGCATATGGAGTCATATCACCTGATGTATGTCCATCAAAAACTGCATATGCTGTTTTTTGATCATGTGAACTTGCCTCAATATGATATACCCATGTGTTTTCAGGAACACCCTTA
This sequence comes from uncultured Flavobacteriales bacterium, assembly GCA_913031385.1. Classification (GTDB taxonomy): domain Bacteria; phylum Bacteroidota; class Bacteroidia; order Flavobacteriales; family Flavobacteriaceae. The sequence goes on from CAJWCT010000051.1 coordinate 1,776, forward strand.
ATATTGGTAACTGTATTTGTCCATGTTTTACCTCCGTCACTTGTTACTTGTATATTGCCATCATCAGTTCCTACCCAAATAGTATTTTCATCCAATGGAGATTCAGCAATGGTAAATATTGTTGTATGATTCTCAGCACCAGAATTATCCATTGATAATCCTCCCGAATCTTCTTGATTCTGTTTATTAGGATCATTAGTTGTTAAGTCTGGGGATATTATTTCCCAGCCATCTCCCATATCTTCTGATTTATGTAAATATTGACTCCCTATATAAAGTCTATCAGGCTTATTAGAACTAGTTGCAATAGGTGGATTCCAATTAAATCTATAATCTTCATAACCACTTATAGCAAGAGGCTGTATAGTTTTTACCAGGTTATTGTCAGCATCATATCTCCAAACATTTTCAGCTCCTTGCATTTCAGAATAAATAATATTTTTTGTTGGATGTCTAAGCACTCTAAAACCATCTCCTTGCCCTACTGGATTCCACTCTTTAGCTGTTATTCCACCTGGAGCAAATGATGGCCCATACCATGAACCATTATCTTGTAGCCCACCATAAACATTATAGGGAGTGTCATTATCGACACTAATATGATAAAATTGTGATAAAGGGAGATTTTCAACAATTTCCATTGTAGTTCCTTTATTCCATGATCTGTATACACCTCCATCTGTCCCAACATATAATATGTCAGAATTATTTATATCAAAAATTGCATCATGAATATCACTATGCATAAACCCTAAATCTTTAAAAGTCTTACCGCCATCTTTAGAAATAGATCCGGATAATCCTCCTTTAATTATTATATTTTCATCTTTTGGATCTACAGCTATTCTAGAGAAATAAAAAGGTCTTACAGTAATTCCAAAGTCATTATTCATTTGTTCCCAACTATCACCAGCATCCGTACTTTTATAAAGACCTTTCTTTTCATCTTTTTCTGCTTCAATAACAGTATATATTACTTCCGGATTTGAATTAGCTACTGCAATTGCTAGTCTACCTAGTTTTCCTTCAGGAAATCCATTATGTATTTTTTCCCAACTGTTTCCACCATCACTTGATTTGTATAATGCACTATTATTACCTCCAGAATTAAATGACCAACCCGTTCTTCTAAATTCCCACATAGAGGCATAGATTATGTTTGGATTCTTAGGATTAATTGCTAAATCAGCACAGCCCGTTGATTGATTAACATATAAAATTTTCTCCCATGTAACCCCACCATCAGTTGTTTTGTAGACTCCTCTTTCTTCACTGTCAGACCAAAGAGCACCCAATACACCAACAATAATTTCTTTTGAATTATTTGGGTTAACAATAATATTTGCAATTCTCTCAGAGTTCTCAAATCCAATTTTTTTCCAATTGTTTCCTCCATCTATTGATTTATATAGGCCATCTCCAACTGAAACACTATTTCTAGGCCATGTTTCTCCTGTTCCAACATATATTGTATTATCAGGATCATTAGGATCTATTTCAATAGCTCCAATAGATTGACAATATTCATCAAAAATTGGATTAAATGTTGTTCCAGCATCATTTGACTTCCAAATTCCACCACCCGCAGCTCCAGCATAGATAATTTTTGCATCCGTAGGATGATTTTCCATATCATTGATTCTACCACTCATAACAGCAGGGCCTATATGTCTAGCTCGTAGATCACCAAAGTAATTTTCTAATTTAATATTTGACTGTGTATAAGATGTGTTTTGAAATAAAAACACAGCAATGCAAACTAAAAATGTCTTTTTCATAGTTTATTGAATTAATTGAGAATGTATTTGTTAACTAGTTCTCTTCATTAACTAGTTCTTCTTCAGGAAATGCAAATTCACTATCATCAATAGTTGGATTGATTTCAATTTTATCCATATTAATTGGAGCTCCTGGCTGACCTTTTACTCCTTGGGTCATTGAAAAAGGCATATATATACCACCAGCTTCTTGATAATCACTCAATTTAATTTCAGAGACCATTCCTTTGCCAGGACCAACTTTTATTTCTTCTTGAACTTGAATAGGCACAAAATTTTCATTATCAAAGAAATAATATGCAATGCTTGGCACTTCTTTGCCTTCTATAATATTTGGTGTTGTTGTAAGTTTAATCTTGAATGTTTCAGAACCATCTACAGTCTCAGTCCCTACTAATTCGGCTGTAAATCCTTTTTCTTTATAGTTTAAAAAGGGATCTGGAAATTGATTCATTTCATTTTTAACCATATTTGTTGATTCTTCATCACTTTTTTCAGCTTTCTGAGTCATAAAATTTGTACTCCATAGTACTTCTCCATCAAAGACTCCCTGTTTTATGCTTTGTCCTTGAAAGTTAATGGTTGTCATCATTTTTCCACTCTTTAACTGCACTATTTCAATAGGGATCTCCATTCCACCTTGGTTAACTTTTGCATTCATTTTAACGCCTTCTATTTTCTCCCAATTTTCCACTCCTCCAGTATTTTCAAAATAATTATCAATTATTTCATCTACTGTTTGTGCATTTATTGTATAAGAACAAATTAAGGTGACTAGAACAAGTACTCTACTTAGCATTTTCATTTTGTTTTATTTTAAAATTAGTAGATCCCAATTTACAGATTACTTTATAATATTTAAAGAATTATAAGTTAAATTTGCTATAAATTAAATCATCGCAGTATATGATAAATGAGATAAGGATTTTTTCTCCTGGAACGGTATCTAATGTTGCCTGTGGTTTTGATGTTCTTGGATTTGCATTGGAATCTATTGGTGATGAAATGATTGTTAGGAAAACAGTCCAGAAGGGATTAACAATTAATAATGTTTCTGGCTTTGATCTCCCTATGGATATTAAAAAAAACGTTGCAACGGTTTCTGCAGCAGAATTAATTGAAAAATTAAAACCAGATTGTGGTTTTGAAATAGAGTTTATAAAAAAAATAAAACCAGGAAGTGGAATAGGCAGCAGTGGAGCTAGCGCAGCAGGCAGTGTATATGCTATAAACAAATTAATGGGAGACCCATTTACTATGGGTGATCTTATAAAGTTTGCAATGAAAGATATGCAAGAAGATGGTATGTTTGAGCATCCAGATAATATTGCTCCTGCATTAATGGGTGGGTTTGTATTAGTAAAAAGTATTTCTCCTTTAGAAATTATAAAAATACCATCTCCAAATGATCTATACTGTACAATTGTTCATCCTAAAATTGAAGTAAAAACTTCATATTCAAGAAGTATTTTACCAAATGATGTTAGTTTAGAAGATGCCACGAAACAATTAGCAAATTTTGGCAGTCTTATACATGGTCTTCATACAAGCGATTATGATTTAATTAAATCATCACTAAACGACCATTTAATTGAAAAGCATCGAAGTAAGCTTATTCCAAAATTTCAGGAAATTAAATCAGAGTGTTTATCTAACGGAGCATTAGGCTGTTCTATTTCTGGGTCAGGTCCATCAATTTTTGCCCTGAGTCGGGGAATTGATAGTGCAAAGCATGTAGAACAATCTATTAATAGAGTTTATTCAGGATCTGGATTAGAATTTTCAACATACGTTTCAAAAATAAATGATCGGGGAGTAGAGATAATTTGATAATTGAAAAATATTTCGCTAATTTTTTAACTCCATTCTTTCTGACCTATATAAAAGATCTGATTGTCCCCAACCAGGTTTATTTATATCTCTACTTATATTTTTAAAAAAAATAGTTGCTTCAAAAACTTCTTTATTATCTTCAGGTGAAACTTCAACAACTTTTGCCCTATGTAGATTTTGATAAGGGTTTATAAACCCAGAAGTCATTAATATATTTTTTGTAGTTGGAAGAAAATCCACATCACTTACAAAACCAGAGAATAATTCAACTCCTCTGCTTTTGCCATATTCCCAAATTTGCTCAAAAGTTTTGTCACTATCATTTACTTTATATTCTACTGCTCTAGAATAGTTATTCTCATTATTATAATTTCTAAAAGGACCATTATCAAATACAATAATATTTCCATTAGGTAGTAAGGAAGGGGCATGTGGTCCCCAAGGAAAATCAAAATCGTCAGCACTTTTTATGCCATTTTGTACATCTTTGTTATATGGTTTTCCTTCTTTATTGAGAGCGGTAAGTAAATAAGGTTTTGTCTCATATCCTTTACCTTTTCTACCTGACTTTCCCCATTTTTGTTTAGGAGACATAATCCATTTCAATTTATCATCCCAAGTTACTTTTATCAATCCCTGATTTCTTCCAGAAACAATAATTGTGCTATCTCTTCCATCAAATTCTAAAGAATTCATGTGTAGCCAATCTCCGTCTCTAAAGAAATTTAATTCATCTCTATCAACATCTAAATGTTTTGCTAGGTCCCATTCTCTTACAATTTTAGATTGTTTTCTATCAAAATGTATCATGAAATCACTATCAGACAATACAGTTTTGCCATCCTTTTCTATATAGGCATCTCTTTTACCAACGGCAAGCAATAAATCTTCATTAGGTAATTCTAAGACATCATGATGTATGCCATAGTTGTTATTGATTTTTGTCATTACAAAGAGTTTTCCCATCATATCAAATTCATAAATAGTATGTCTTCCTGCAACTAAAATATTTCCATTTTTAATTTTCTGAAATGGTCCAACCATACCTTTATGGAAACTCAGATCTAAATACCACCTTATATTACCATTATCATCAAAAATTATTGGAGCAGAACGAAATTTACCGAAGTTTGCAAAATGAATATCCAATGCATGCATGCCAGGTTCCATTTTGTCTTTTTCTAATTTATTTATTCCAATTTCCGGGAAAAAATTCGGCACTTCTGAAGTCTGAATTTCAATTACATCTATTTTCTGCCCACCCTCATAATCTAGAGTTATTTCAACTTGATTAAGCTTATTAGGATAGAGCCCTAAAACTGGAACAATTAAACTAGTACTTGAGGCATCAAAAGATTGTTCTACAGGAATATCTCCTAAGACCTTTACGGTAGCTTTGCATGGTATATCAGATGTTATATTTAAGATTGCCGTAAGAGGTGAAATTTTATTTGGGTTTAAAATAGTTTTAATTGTATAATCTAACCCTGAATTATTACAGCTAGTTAGAAAAAAAGAAAAGCAAAGCAAATAGAAGACTGTTCGCTTAATTAAAGATATTTTAGTATACATTTATTTTTTATTTGTTTTCATATACAATATACATTTATTTTTTGCTTAGTTAAAATTTATAAAAATCAACAATTGAAAAATTCTCTTTTTTCTAGTATTAATTAACATTAAAAAGATAATTAATACTTTTGACCTGATGCATAAAGCTGGATTTGTAAATATTATAGGTAATCCAAATGTTGGCAAATCAACATTGATGAATTCACTGGTTGGAGAAAAACTTTCAATTATTACTTCAAAGGCTCAAACTACAAGGCATAGAATTTTAGGAATTGTAAATGGCGAGGATTTTCAATTAGTTTTATCAGACACTCCTGGTGTAATTAAACCTTCTTATGAGCTTCAATCTTCGATGATGGATTTTGTTAAAACTGCTATTGAAGATGCTGATATTCTAATATATATGATAGAGATTGGAGAATCAAGCTTAAAGGATGAAAATTTATTTAATAAGATAAAATCTTCATCCATTCCTGTAGTAGTATTAATTAACAAAATTGATCTATCTAATCAAGAAGAATTAGAGAATCAAGTTAGTGAATGGAGCACAAAACTTCCAAATGCAGAAATATTTCCAATTTCAGCTCTTAAAGAATTTCAAGTTGATAATCTTCTTCAAAGGTTAATTGAATTATTGCCAGAATGCCCACCATATTTCCCTAAAGATCAACTTACTGATAAGCCAGAGAGATTTTTTGTAAATGAAATAATTCGTGAGAAAATCTTGATAAATTATAATAAGGAAATTCCTTATTCTGTTGAAATATTAACTGAGGAATTCAAGGAAGATGAAAAAATTATAAGAATTAGATCAGTAATAATGGTTGAGAGAAATAGTCAAAAAGGAATAATTATTGGCCATAAAGGAAGTGCATTAAAGAAAATAGGAATTGAATCAAGAAAAGACTTAGAAACTTTTTTTGGCAAACAGATTCATATAGAATTATTTGTAAAGGTTAATAAAAATTGGAGAAGTAATCACAACCAATTAAAAAGATTTGGCTATAAATAACATCATTCATTTTAATCTATTTATTTTTTAAAATTTAATTTAACTACTACCTTTGCACACATTTTAATAATATGAGTAATATAATAGCCATAGTGGGAAGACCTAATGTAGGGAAGTCAACTTTGTTTAACAGAATTGTTATGCAAAGAGAAGCTATTGTTGATTCTGTTAGTGGAGTTACTAGAGACAGACACTATGGAAAAGGCGATTGGAATGGAAAAGAATTTTCATTAATTGATGTTACTTTAAATATTTTGTGAGAAAATATTTGTGGGAATCACGTGCATGTTGAAATAGACTCTTTTTATTTTCAGTTTTTGTAGTACTATTTTCGTGATGAATTATTTTTAACTCAGGTATATATGTTATGGGTAGATTTAGTTTTTTTGCTTCTTTTACCGCTATTTCTTCATACTTGATATCCACTACAAATAAAGCAGCAGGTATTCTATTCAAAGTAGAAATTCCCCCCAATACTTTATCTAGTTTTTCCTTGTCCCTAGCTATCATTAATTTCTCTTTTTTAGCAAAGTCAGTTTCAAAAGTATCGTTATTCATTTGAGTTTCTATAGAAGACAATTTTTTAAGTGATTTTCTTATAGTAGAAAAGTTTGTTAGCATTCCCCCTAACCATCTCTCTGTGACATAAGGCATTCCTAGTTTTTTTGCTGCTTTAGATACGTACTCTTTGGCTTGCTTTTTTGTTGCGACAAACATTACTTTTCTTCCCGA
>CAJWCT010000052.1 GCA_913031385.1 uncultured Flavobacteriales bacterium
ATTTTGTTAAGCAATACGAATTTAAAACAATATATGCTGTTCAGAGTATGCGTTTGAAAAAAATGCATAATGAAATGATTGATTATATGAAGACTACCAGAAGTTTACAAAAATCTGAAAGTTTATTAGATAAGTTTGTTTATTTAATAATAGAGATGTTAGATGTGTTCAAATTCTTTTTTGTGAAGTCATATTTTTATTATCGTCGAACACACATCAATGCATTCTCACTCATTCGAAATATCGTATCTTATCGTAGAGGTTTAAAAATTTACAAGAATAGTAAGTGTAATTAGAGGTGTGAATAAAATAATTAGTTGTCACCCAAAATGTTATGGTGAATCAGACTTTATGTTTGATTCTATTGGTTCCTGGAATGTAAATAGATTGATGCTCTTAATTAATGAAAATAGTACGCTAGAAATGAGTGGTAATATTAATAGAAAATTATATTAATTTTGTCAAAAAAAGATTGTAGAGAAAGAAGGCTCTGTTTTACAGTGCCCTTTATATTACAGATGAAATAACTTTGTATGCTTTAAGTTGTTTAAATAAAGGAGTGGCAATGAAAATATTAGTTACGGGCGGTTGTGGTTATAAAGGACATGTTTTAATACCAAAATTACTCAGTCAAGGCCATAAAGTTTGTGCATTCGATATTCAATGGTTTGGTAATTTTCTAGAACCCCATCAAAATTTAAAAGTAGTGAGGGGAGATGTAAGGAACATTGAAGAAGTGCCACTAGATTCTAGTGTTGATTGCATTATTCATTTGGCCTCTATTGCAAACGATCCATGTGGAGACCTCAACCCTAAACTTACATGGGAAGTGAGTGCATTAGCAACCATGCAATTGGCTGACAGAGCTAAAAGACTTGGTGTAAAAAGATTTATTTATGCATCTTCTGGAAGTGTTTATGGAATTAAAGACGAAGATCAGGTAACTGAGGATTTAGAGCTTAAACCAATATCCGAATACAATAAAACAAAAATGGTTGCGGAGCGAGTTCTTCTTAGCTACAAAGACGATATGGTTGTACAAATCTTACGTCCTGCAACCGTTTGTGGCTACTCTCCACGAATGCGCCTTGACGTATCAGTTAATCTTCTAACAATGCACGCCCTATCAAAAGGGAAAATTACTGTATTTGGAGGAGCTCAAATTCGACCAAATATACACATTGATGACATTGCCGATTTGTATATTCATTTAATTAATCACCCTGAGTGTAATGGAGTTTTTAATGCGGGATTTGAAAATATATCTATATTGGATATTGCAAATCTAGTCACAAAGAACATACCAGTTGAAATTGAAATTACAGAGTCAAATGATCCTAGATCCTATAGAGTAAATTCAGATCGTATACTTGCAACTGGCTTTAAACCAAAGAAAAAAGTTGAAGATGCAATTGTTGAAATTATAGAAAAATATAATTCAGGCGTTTTAAAGGATAATGAAGAATTTTATAATTTAAAGTGGATGCAATCTCATAAACTTTCCGATTAAATCTTATGAAGAGTAATTTTATTAAAATAGCTGTTATAGGCTCTAATTCTTTTTCTGGTGCAAGTTTTGTTGATTTTGCATTGGCAAATAACTTGTCAGTGATGGGGATAAGTAGGTCAGAGCAGCCGAATGATATTTTTTTACCTTATTCAAGTAACACCCACAAGGAGGAAAGGTTTAAATTTCATCAATTGGATTTAAATAATAATCTCGAAGAGATGATTGATTTAATTAAGAAAGAAAAGCCGGATTATATATTTAATTTTGCAGCACAAAGTATGGTCGCAGAAAGCTGGAAATTTCCTGAACAATGGTTTACTACAAATGCAGTTTCTATAACAAAGCTTTTTAATGAATTAAAAGACTGTTCATTCCTTAAAAAATATATACATGTAACAACACCAGAAGTATATGGATCCTGTTCTGGGTATATTAAAGAAGATATGACATATAATCCCAGTACACCATATGCTGCATCTCGTGCAGCAGGAGATATGAGTTTAAAAACATTTGTTGATAACTATAATTTTCCAGCAGTTTCAACAAGAGCAGCAAATGTTTTTGGACCAGGCCAACAGTTATATAGGATTATTCCTAGAACAATTTTATATATAAGACAAGGAAAAAAATTACAACTTCATGGTGGTGGATATTCTGAGAGATCATTTATACACATCAATGATGTTTCTGATGCGACACTGAAAATTGCATTAGAAGGCGTAATTGGTGATACTTATCACATTTCAACTGAATCAACAATAACCATTAGATCCCTAGTGCAGCTTATTTGCGACAAGATGAATGTGAAATTTGAAGATTGTGTTGATATTGTTGATGACCGTCCTGGCAAAGATGATGCTTACTTATTAGATAGTTCTAAATTGCGAAACGACCTTGGCTGGAAAGATGAAATCAATTTAGATAGAGGACTTAAAGAGTCTTTATCCTGGGTTGATAAGAATCTAGCAAGCCTTAGCAATCTTCCTTCTGAGTATAAACATAAACTATAATTATTAATAAAACTAAATCTTATTTTGGTGTTGTGCTGAAAAAATTTAGTATCGACGAATAATGAACTTATCTGAACTTCAAGCATCAATGTTGCGAATAAGGTTGGTAGAGGAATCTATAGCCAATAAATATTCTGAACAAAAAATGAGATGCCCAACTCATTTATCAATTGGACAAGAGGCTATTGCTGTTGGTGTATGTTCCAATCTTACAAATGAAGATCAAGTATTAAGTTCACATCGAGCTCATGCACACTACCTTGCAAAAGGGGGTTGTTTAAATTCAATGTTGGCTGAGATCTACGGAAAAGTTACAGGCTGTTCTAAAGGGATGGGCGGGTCGATGCATTTAATTGATAAATCTGTTGGCTTTATGGGGAGTACTGCAATAGTAGGTAATACAATCCCAGTAGCAGTTGGCTCAGCTCTTGCAATGAAGATTCAAGAAAAGAAATTAATTAGCTGTGTTTTTTTTGGAGATGGGGCTACTGAAGAAGGTGTTTTTTATGAATCAATCAACTTTGCAATAATACACAACCTGCCTGTTCTCTTTATTTGTGAAAATAATTTATATTCAGTCTACTCAGGCCTAGAAGTTAGACAGCCAAAGGGAAGAAAGATATTTGAAATGGTAAGAGCTTTTGGCATAGAGTCAAGTCATGGTGATGGAAATAATGTCCAACAAGTAAGTGATTATGTTGAATTAGCAAGAGATAAGATATTGTCGGGTAATGGTCCTCAGTTTTTAGAATTTGATACTTATAGGTGGAGAGAGCACTGCGGCCCTAATTACGATAATGATATAGGATATAGAGAAGAAGAAGAGTTTTTAGAATGGAAAAAAAAGGATCCACTTAAGGATATTTTTGAAAACAAAGATCTAGACCTTGTTAAAGTTTTATTTAATAAATTTAATGCTGAAATTCAGCAAGCACATCATTTTGCTGATAATTCTGAGTTTCCTTCAGATAAGGATTTTCAACAAATAATCAACTCCTAATATTATGAGAAAAATAACTTTTGCAGAGGCAATAAATGAAGCTATATTGACTGCTATGAGAGAGTCTAAGGACGTAATTACATATGGGCTTGGAGTTCCTGATCCAAAAGGAGTTTTTGGAACAACACTAGGCTTGCAGGATGAATTTGGTGAAGCAAGGGTTTTTGATACTCCAACGTCTGAGAATGCTATGACGGGAGTTGGGATAGGCGCTGCTATAAATGGTTTGAGACCTATAATGGTCCATCAGAGAGTAGATTTCTTTTTGTTGGCATTAGATCAGTTGATAAATAATGCTGCAAAGTGGAATTTTATGTTTGGCGGTGTTTGTAGAGTCCCTATTACGATAAGATTGATTGTTGGCCATGGTTGGGGTCAAGGCCCTACACATTCTCAGAATTTACAATCACTATTTTCTCAAATACCAGGATTAAAAGTTGTTATTCCCACTTCTGCTTATGATGCTAAAGGTTTATTACTGGAAAGTATATTTGATGATGATCCTGTAATATTCCTAGAACATAGGTGGCTTTATGGATTAAAAAGTAATGTGCCTAAATCAAGTTATCGTATTCCAATTGGTAAAGCTAATTTAGTTAATGAAGGCTCAGATCTTACAATAGTTGCATTATCCTATATGACAATTGAAGCTATACAAGCCATCAAAGAATTAGAAAAAATAGGAGTGAATTGTGATCTTATTGACTTAAGGTCGACCAGCCCTTTAGATTTTGAATTAATAAGGAAATCAGTTAAAAAAACTGGTAAGCTGATTGCAGTTGATTCATCAAGTAAAAGTTTTTCAGTTGCTAGTGAAATTATTGCAGACTGTGCAATAGAATCTTATAATTATTTACAAAAGCCTCCTAGGCGTGTTGCTCTTGAGGATGCTCCTGCTCCAACATCCTTTGGTCTAACTAACTCATACTACAATGGGGCTCTAGAAATTTACAATGAGGCCATTGGTCTGCTTGGAATTAAAGAAGAAAATACAGGGAGTAAATTTATTAAAGAAAAACCGCATGATGTTCCTGGTGAATGGTTTAAAGGACCTTTTTAGTATCTTAAATTATGTATATAGTAAATTTAAATTAGGCCCTATGAACCGTTTTTTTATTAATTTATTCCTAATATTTGGCTTAAACCTTTATGAGTAATTTTCATAAGATAATAATTTCTATTTCAAGTGATATTGGTTTTTACTTGGCAAAAGATTGGCTTAGTAATGGAATTAGAGTGAGTGGCACTTATAGAACAAGAACTAATCATTGCGATGAGCTTGAACAACTGGGCGCAAAACTTATTAAATGTGATCTTTCTAATGTTAAATCAATAGATGATTCTATATGTAAACTAAATAAGCTTCAAAAGTGGGATAATCTTGTTATTGCAACTGGCTCTCAAGAGCCTATTGGTAGATTTATTGATTGTAATATTGATAGTTGGTCAAATTCAATTAATGTTAACTTTATTTCTCAAATAAGGTTTATTCATGGTCTGTTACCAAATAGAAATCTTAAAGACTCTTCTAGCCCATCAGTTCTTTTGTTTGCTGGGGGAGGAACTAATAGCGCTACAACAGACTATTCTGCTTATACTATTTCGAAAATAGCTTCTATTAAGATGGTGGAGTTGTTAGATGCTGAAATTACTGATACCTCTTTTTCAATTCTTGGACCAGGTTGGGTCAAAACTAAGATTCATGATTCTACATTGCAATCTCCAGAATCTGCAGGATCAAACTATTTTAAAACAGTAGAGATGCTTGAGAAGAATGGAGAAAAATGTTACCCAATGGAAAAAGTTATTGAATGTTGTAATTGGATTCTTTCTTCACCTAGAGAATTAGTAGGAGGCAGAAACTTTAGCTCAGTATTTGATCCTTGGGAATCAGATGAGATAGAGAAAATAAGAAAAGATCAAAATAACTTCAAACTTAGAAGATTTGGTAATGACTTATTTAAAAAAAATTAACAATGAATAATGATCTAAGATTAAAAATAACAGAGATGGTAAAGAGATCAGGTGAGGGTCACATTCCAAGCTCTTTTTCAATAGTTGATATAATTGAATTTCTATATAGAAAAGTTCTTAGGATTACTCCTGAGACAGTAGATTCAGAAGATAGAGATTATTTTATTCTTAGTAAAGGTCATGGTTGTGGAGCTTTATATGTAGTTCTTCACAAATTTAATTTTTTATCTGATCAAGATATATTAGATTATTCTACTTCTAAGGGAATTTTGGGAGGGCATCCAGACTCTACAATGGTTCCAGGGGCTGAAGCAAGTACAGGTTCTCTGGGACACGGTTTTCCAACTGCTATTGGCATAGCATTAGGATTAAAAATTAAGAAAAAATCTAATAGAGTTTTTGCGCTTTTAGGTGATGGTGAGTGTCATGAAGGAACTATTTGGGAAAGTGCAAATATTGGTTCTAATCAAAAGTTAGGAAATTTATGCGCCATAGTTGATTGGAATCAATCTGCAGCTCAGTTAATGCCAATTGATGATCTTCCTGCTAAATGGGAAAGTTTCGGGTGGGATGTAACTGTTATAGATGGTCATTCTGAAAGTGAAATTAAAAACTTTTTCTCTAATTTAAGTTTAGATTTACATTTAAAACCAAAAGTTTTAATAGCCAAAACTATTAAAGGGAAGGGAGTATCAATTACTGAAGGACACGGAGCCTGGCATCATAAAGTTCCTAATGATGAAGAATTTGAAATAATAAAGAAGGAACTATCCTTATGAAAAAACTAAGACAAGAATTCGCTGACACAATGTTGGAGGTAGGACCAAATGATAAAGATCTTGTTGTAATGGTCGGCGATATAAGTCACGGTATACTTCAACCTTTTGCAAAGGCTTGTCCTGGAAGATACTTTAATATCGGTATATGCGAACCTGCTATGGTAAACATAGCTAGTGGAATGTCTAAAGTGGGCCTAAATCCAGTCGTACATACCATAGCCCCTTTTATAACTGAGAGATCCTACGAGCAAATAAAATTAGATTTTGGATATCAGAAACAAAATTTTAATTTAATTTCTGTTGGAGGCTCATTTGATTATTCTAAATTAGGTTGTAGTCACCACTGTTATACAGATGTTTCTTTAATTTCACATCTAAAAAGAGCAAAAATAGTTATTCCAGGTAGCCCTATAGAATTTAATAAAATTTTTAAAGAGATTTATCAAAGTGATTCCATTAATTATTTTAGGTTGCCCGAAGTTCCACATGGTTATGATTTTAAAGATGCAGATATAAAATTTGGAAAAGCGATAAGAGTTAAAGAAGGTAAAGATATAACTATTGCTGTTACTGGAACTCAACTAAGAAACGCCTTATCTTCTTATGAAAAGTTAATGAAATCAGGTGTTTCTGTGGAAATTATTTATTTTCATACTTTAAAGCCCTTTGACAGTAAAACCTTGGTTGAGAGCATTAAGAAGACTAGAAAATTAGTGTCCTTAGAAGAGCTATCTGCTCATGATGGTTTGTTCAATTTATGCTTAAAAGCTTGTATTGAGATTGAAGGAGTAAAATTTAAACAAATGGCAGTAGAAGATTTTATTCACGGATATGGGACATATGATGAATTATGTACAAGAGCGGGGCTGTCTTCTAAAGATTTAGAGGCAAATATCAAAAACTTATTAACTGCTTAAGTCCATGAATAAAACTTTATCATTTTTTTTCGATGAAATTTTGGAAAACTTTAATTTAACCAGCAGGAATGATGAGTATTATTTGGCCTTAGATTTACAACTAAAAGAATATATCGCTTCAAGTAATTTTGTAAAAGGAGGCTCAGGAGAAGAAGTTTTTGGTCCATTTGGTGCTCTAAACTTTCCTTATAGAGAGATGGGCGCTATTACTTCTCTTCAATTATTTGGATTAGATGAATTAATCATTTTCGCTTTTTATTGGGTAAATAAATTGAAATATAAAAAAATAGCGGACATTGGAGCTAACATTGGCTTGCATTCAATATTAATGAGTAAATGTAATTGGGTAGTTAATGCATATGAACCAGACCCACATCACATAACTGTTATGAAAACGAATATTGAAGAAAACCAAGCAGAAAATATAAATATAAATCAAATGGCTGTTTCTGGATTTAATGGTAATGCTGAATTTACCAGGGTGTTAGGTAATACTACTGGAAGTCATTTAACAGGTGCTAAAGATAAACCTTATGGCGATTTAGAAAAATTTAAGGTAGTTGTTAAAGACATTCAGGACATAATGCCTTTTTCAGATCTCATAAAGTTAGATGTTGAAGGTGAAGAGGCTAATGTTATCACCTCTACTGTTTCTCAAAATTGGAATGAGTGCGATATGATGGCGGAAGTAGGGTCAGAATCAAACGCTATAGCTATTTTTAATCATCTTTCTAATCTACGTATAAATATGTTCTCTCAAAAAATTGGATGGTCAAAAGTTAAATCTCTTTCTCAAATTCCAATTAGTTACAAAGAAGGCTCTTTATTCATCTCAAAAAGAGAAAGTCTGCCGATATAAAGACTATAATTTTATAAAAATTATGGGCAAAGAATTAAATTTATTAAAATTTTATCCTAAATCAAGTAGGCCTATTGAAGAAAGGGGTAATAAGATCACTGAAAAAGATAGAGCTGTGGCTAGAAAATTTGATAAAGAATATTTTGATGGTGACAGACTTACTGGATATGGTGGTTATGATTATCATCCAAGATTTTGGACAGATACTGTCTCTTATATGGCCGAATATTATAATCTTGACAATAATTCTAGAATTCTGGACGTAGGGTGCGCTAAGGGTTTTATGATGTATGATCTTTCTTTATTAGTTCCTAAAGCAGAAATATCAGGCATAGATGTTTCACAATATGCTAGAGATTCAGCTATAGAATCAATGAAAGATAATATTAAGGTTTGTAGTGCAAATAATCTTCCTTTTGAGGACAATTACTTTGATTTAGTTATTTCAATAAATACTCTGCATAATCTTCCAGAAATAGATTGTAAAGAAGCTTTTAGGGAAATAAATAGGGTTACAAAGAAAGATGCCTTTGTTACGAACGATGCCTGGGAAGATGCGAGTGGGAAAGAGGCAATGATGA
>CAJWCT010000053.1 GCA_913031385.1 uncultured Flavobacteriales bacterium
TAACAATCCTATAGATATTGATAATCCTAATTTAGCTCCAGAAGAATTAACTCCTATTAATCCTGAAGAAGAAGAAAAAGAGGAAACGCCTACAAACACTGCTAATTCAGTAAATAAAAAAGCAACACTTCCTAAAAAAGCGCCTGTTAAGAAAGCTGAAAAAGAAGAAAGTTCTAAATAATGAAGCAAGACTTTTTAAAATATCAAGCACAAACGGGACCAACTCCCTTAGGTATAGAAGTTTCTCACGCAAGAGGTTCCTATATTTATGATCTTGATGGAAAATCTTATTTAGACTTTGTTGCTGGAGTCTCTGCCAATACGTTAGGCCATAGTCACCCAAAAGTTGTGAATGCTGTGCAAGAGCAAGCTGCTTCTTATATGCATGTAATGGTTTATGGAGAATATGCACAAGGCCCTGCGGTTGAGCTTGCAAAGTTATTAGCACAACAATTACCAGAACCTTTGAGCAGCACTTATTTAGTAAATTCTGGCACAGAAGCTATAGAAGGGGCTATGAAACTCTCAAAAAGAGCTACTGGAAGAGGAGAAATTATTGCTGCAAAGCATGCGTATCATGGTAATACTCAAGGCTCTATGAGCTTAATGGGCTATGAAGAAAGAAAAAAAGCGTACCGCCCTTTATTGCCTGGTATAAAATTTATTGAATTTAATAACGAAAAAATAATAGATATATCTGATTCTTCTAAATTTAAACTTTTCAAACGTCCTTCTACCCAAATTTGCTCTCCTAATTGTAAAGACTTTATATCCGTAATATCTGGGTTAACGGAAAGGAAATCAGATAAAACTTGAAGGTCTGTATTATAATAGCATGTTTCGTTAATGGCTACATAACTATCTGGACATGAAGTCCATATAATACAATCCGGATTATATTGATCCCCAATATATTCAAAACAGCTTGGTGCAATTGATGGTATCCAATAATATAATGGTTGTTCCATACCAGAAAATTCTTTAAGATCAGTTATAATAGATCCATTATAGTTTTTTCCATAAGTAATTTTTGGCCATCCATAGTTTTTACCTTTTTTGATAATATTTATTTCATCACCACCTTTAGGGCCATGTTCGTTAGTCCATATCATTCCAGACTCTGGATGTAAAAATATTCCTTGAGGATTTCTATGTCCATACGAATAAATAGCATCTATTGAATTATCGTGATTTACAAAAGGATTATCTTTTGGAATAGATCCATCTTCATTTATTCTATAAACTTTTCCTCCATCACGACTTAAATCTTGTGGGTTTAAATTTCTATTTCCTCTATCTCCAATAGTAAAATAAAGAAAGCCATCTTTGTCAAACTGTAACCTTGAACCCCAATGTTGACCTTTTGTTGAGTTTTCTTTACCTCTATACAAAATTTTTGAATTTATCAATTTATTTTGATCTAAAATTGCACTCATTATTGCAGTATTACCTCCTTCATTATCACTAGAACTTTCTGCAAAAGATAAAAAGATTATATTGTTTTCTTTAAATTTTGGATGGAGTTCTATATCCATTAAGCCCCCTTGACCCATGAAATATATTTCAGGTACTCCAGTAATTTCCTGAATGTTGTCATCTATCAACAAATACATTTTACCTTTTTTTTCAGTAAAAATTATTGTCTTCTCATTAATAAACTCAAAACTCCAAATAATTTTATCATTGCTATATATTTTTTCAATGTTATAATCAACAGAACCTGCTACAGTTGCTACTGCATTTTTTTTCTGAGCAAAAACATTTGTGTTAATAATTACAGGTATAAGTATTACTATTAAAAAAAATTTCATATCTCTAATCTAAAAACATCTAAGCAAAATTCAAAAGGTGAGTAAGTTTAGAAATTAATTTAAACGCAATTTACCCTCTCTAATCGGAGGTTTTTTATTACTTTTTACATCATATATAAAATTTAAAAATTGAACTAGGAAAAAAATTAAATAACAAGAAATATATATTTTTAACATCTAATTTTATATACAAGTTTATACTTTATGAGAAAGTTATATTTAATTGTTTTTCTGTTTATATTTTACTTCAATCAAGCATTTGCACAACCACCGAATTTTGTTATTATTGTGGTTGACGATCAAGGTTGGACAGGGTCTTCTGTTCAGATGGATGCAAGCATTACAGGTTCTAAAAGCGATTTTTACCTTACTCCCGAAATGGAATTGATAGCTCAATCAGGAATGATTTTTTCACAAGGATATGCTCCTTCTCCTAAATGTGCTCCTTCTCGAGCAAGTATTTTAACAGGACGAACAACTGCAAGAAATAACTTTACCAGTACGGATAATGACATAGCAACTGGAAAAATTCTGATTGAAGCTCTTACTGAAACTGCATTAGATGGTTCAGATACTACTTATGCTGAATGGCTAAAATCTATAGGAATGAATTATAGAACAGCGCATTTCGGAAAATGGCATTTAGGAAATACTGCTGCATCAAGTCCATCTAACAATGGATTTGATTTCAATGATGGTAGTACCAATAATAGTAATGGTAATCAAGGAGCTACGGTACAGGTTGATCCAAAAAAGATATTTGATCTAACCAACAGATCTATTAGCTTTATTCAGGATGCTGTTACTGATGGAGTACCATTTTTGCTCCAGCTTTCTCATTATGCAGTACATAATAATATAGAAGCAAGGCAAGAAACCATTGATCTTTATAATGATCCGATCCAAAGACCTCCAGGTGTAATCCATACAGGAGTAGAGTATGGTGCAATGACCGAAGATACTGATGATGGTATTGGAAAATTATTGACAGAAATAACAAACCTTGGACTTGATAACAATACTTATATAATTTTAGTTTCGGATAATGGAGGACAGATAAGCCTTACTGATAACACCCCATTATCCTTTGGTAAAACGTTTTTATTTGAAGGCGGAATACGAGTGCCATTTATAATAAAAGGACCTAATATAACTTCAAATAGTTATAATACAGAAGCCGTTGTTGAATATGATTTATTTCCAACTATAGCAGAATTGACAGGAAGTACTGTAGCATTACCAAATAATGTTGATGGGCAAAGTTTGGTCCCGTTATTAACAGGAAATACTTTTAATCGATCAGATCCTATATACTTCCATTCTCCACATTATGACATCAATCCTAATAAAACTCCACGTTCAGCTTTAGTGGATGGGAATTACAAATTAATTGTAGAGTATGAAACTGGAAATACCTATTTATATGATCTTTCAACAGATATTGGTGAAAATAATGACCTTTCAACTTCTTTACCAGACATAACGCTTGACCTTTGTATTAAATTAAGAGATCATTTAAAAACAGTAAATGCTGCTATGCCTACCTTAGATCCGACCAATGCGTTGTTTTCAGGAGGAGAGCCTGATGTGGATGCTGATGGATTAGATGACGCTTGGGAATTTAGAGAATTACTCTCTTATACTTATGGTCCAAATGACGATCCTGATAATGACGGAGAAACCAATTTAACAGAATTTATTAATGGAACTGACCCATATGTTGGCATATATATTGAAGTCTGTGAACCAGCTGTTATTTTCGCAAATGAAACTACAAATGCTTTTTGTTTTGATATTGTAAATGATGTTAGAAAATGTTACACAAATAATATTCCTACTCATCAATATGGTCCATTTGGAGGAATGAATACTTTGGCAGGACAGGATTTTGAATATTCCATGTGTTTAGATCCAGAATTTACAACGACAGCAACTGAACTTATAGAAGATCCTTCTTCTCAAGGTTGTGGTGGTGGAATTATTTTTGGAGTTTCAAATCAAGGTGTAAACTATTCTCCTTTTGCTCGATTGTATTTTACAAATCCCAATACTGCTGAAGAAAACCTAAATTGGCATATTGAAGCAGATTTTGAATTAAATATGGATTTAAATGGTGGGCATGTAAATAATGTAAGTCGTTACCATTATCATAATATTCCAACCGATTATTTTAATAATGATTTAAATATTGATGGTTCTTCACATTCTCCGCTTTTAGGATATGCGGCTGATGGTTTTCCAATATATTATAAATATTTGTATTCCGATCCAAATGATTCAATGAATGGTGTTTCTGCTTTTAACAGTAGTTTTCAATTAAAATCTGGTAATAGACCAGGAGATGGAATCACAGCACCAAATGGAACGTATAATGGAAATTATGTTGAAGATTATGAGTATATACCTTCATTATCTGAATTGGATGAATGTGGTGGACGTTTTGGAATAACACCTGAATATCCTGATGGAATTTATTATTATGTCCTTACAGATAATTGGCCATATATTCCAAGATGTTTAAAAGGTTTGTATGTAGATAATTCTTTTAAGATTGGTCCAAATTGTCCAAGTTCTACAGCAGTAACAGACTGTAGTACAAATGTATTATCTATTGAAGATTTTAAAACTTCAGAAGTTGTTATAAACCTTTATCCAAATCCTACTAGTACTAATTTTAATATTAAATTAAATAATAACTTGGATAAAACAAGAATTAGAGGTGTTAAGATATTTAGTTCTAATGCTAAAATGATTTATTCTTCAAATACTTATGAAGAGGCAATAAAAGTAGATAATTATAGTAAGGGAATTTATTTTATTCAAATTGATTTTGATAATAATCAGATTACCAAAAAATTAATCATAAAATAACAAATTCAATGAAAGTCCTATCTATCTTTTTATATATAATAACATTTCCTTTTTTTCATGCTAAAGATATAGCTGAATACAGTTATCAACTAAATGACGATTATTTAAGCTTAAAATTTACAATTGAAAAAGCTGAGATTAGTAATTTTAATTTCAATTCAGATTGTAATATTAAGCAAATGACGGCTTTATGTTTAACCAAATATATAAACGGAAAATCATATATAAAAATTAATGGTAAAACTGTTGAATTAAAGTTAAATAATTCCTATACAGAAAAGGATCATTTAGTTATAAACTTAAGTGCAAAAGTAACTTCAAATCCTATAAAAGAGTTGATTGTGTATAATAGTTGCTTCTATGAGTTTAATTCAAAATTTAAAAACAGGATAATACTTAATATAGCTAAATTTCAAAAGTCTTATCTTTTAACAAAAAAGAAAGATAAAATCCTTTTAAATTAAAGTGTAGTAGTATTAAAACTATTTAAAAAATTTAGAAGAACTTAGAGAATATTATAATTCTCTTAAGTGAGATTAAAAAATCAAAATTCAAAAGGGGAGTGGGGTTAGTGGGTTTTTTGTTTATATTGATAGACAGCGAACGATATGATAAATAGGCAAGTGAAAATGCCGCTGCTAAAGAGTAATTCAAACGCTCCCATCAAGTGCAGTATTTTAAAAACGCCACTCATTACAAAGCTGCATAGTGCCAATACCCCTGTGATGTAAACAAATTTTCTCATACCTACAATTTAAAAACATCTAATCAAAATTCAAAAGGGGAGTGGGGTTAGTTGGGGGGTTGTTTAGTTTAGAATAAATTCATAAATAATAATGGTAACTATTACAACCATAATAACTACTAAAAGAGTATACCCATTAAGTCCTAATTTTTTTAACAACCAATATCTTCTGTTAAACCACCAAGTGAATATACCCTTATCAAGAAATTTCTTTTTAAATTTATATTTCATATCTCAAGCTAAAAACATCTAAGCAAAATTCAAAAGGGGAGTGGTGTTAGTGGGGTTTTTGTTTAGTTAAAGAATAGATAATAAGGAATAATTACTGCAAGAAAACCTACAATAACATAAATAATTAATTTTATAGTTTCTTTATCCATAGGGTTTTTTGTTTTAATTACTTTCTGTTTTTTTGATAAATATGTCTGCATAATAGAGCTATTCCAATAATATATAAACCAATGGTTAGTTTAACTGGCAGCCAATTATCGGTAACTTCAAATGATAAAATACCTGCTCCAATTGTATCCTTAATTATTAAACCTACAATTATAGTTGTTCCAATTATAAACTGATATTTGTCTAAGAACTTTTTCATAAACTATGATTTATTTCTTTGAATTAAACCTATTATAGCACCTGAAATTACAGATGTGCAGCCCAACAAGGTAATCCCAAGTCCAGTGTCACTCGTTACATCAAAAAAAATACCTCCAATGCAAGCAACAATCAATCCAATACTAATTAAATATTGTGGATTTAATTTTAAAAGTTTTTTCATATCTACAATCTAAACATAACGAAGAAAAATTCAAAAAGGGAGTGGGGTTAGTGAGGTTTTTTGTTTACTCAATCTACTCTTACTTCCTTTTTATCAGGGGTTGATTCAACCAGATTCATTAGCGGTAGTTATAGTGTGTGTTAACTCCTTCATCTACTTTGAATAATTTGTCATCAGAGTTATTAAAGTAATAGAACATTGATTGAATCCTATAACCAAATATGTCATACTGATTAATTCTATAGGCATAATAAGTTTCTAGCATTGCGTCTTTTTCTGCTCTGCCTTTTGCAACTTTTAAGAATTCGTTTATGTGCATTCCAATATAGACTTGCTCTGTGATTTTAGATACAATCTGATATGCTTTACAACTCATAAATAAAGTAATAAACGCAAGAAATATTATCTTCTTCATATCTACAATCTAAAAACATCTAAGCAAAATTCAAAAGGGGAGTGGGGTTAGTCCTTAGAAATAGTGGGTTTTTTGTTTAGTACAACAAGTAACAATAAAACAATATAAAATAAAACAATAAGATAATAACCAAAACCTTCTATTATTGATGATATTTCATGTATAGGCTTTAACGGATAATAAGCTAATTTGTGAAAGTCTTCACCAAAAGCATTAAAAGGAATTCTATAACTAATAATTGCATCTATATATGAAAGATAGATGAATAACCAAAAAAATATTTTTCTCCAACCAAGATTTATCATCCTAAACCAAGTTGCAGTATAAAACAATGCATAAAAAGGAATCATTAAGAGGAACCATTGTATGTCAGTGTTTATAAAATAAAAATGATGAGATAATGAAGCAATTCCAAGGATTAGAGATATAAGTAAATAAATAGGTCCATTTATATTTTTAAGATATTTCATATCTCTAATCTACAACTATCCAAGAAAAATTCAAAAGGGAGTGAGGTTGTATAGTTTTTTTATTTTATTTTTAATTTTTCTATTATATAGAAAAACAATGGAAATACTTTATTTAAACTAAACTTATAATATTATGAAACATTTATATATAACATTAATAATCATATTTAGCTCTTTCGTATTAAAAGCTCAAGAAGTATTTTTTCTTCATGCTGTTAAAGTTCATGAAGATAGAGTTGAAAGTTTTGAAAAAATACAAAAGAACTATGCTAGAGAACTTGCTCAAGACGCAAAAAACGAAGGCATCTTAAAGGATTGGGTTTTACTTAAACCAGTTCAGTTTATGGGCGAATCTACTGAACAAGAATACAATTATGTATGGGTTCACATATTTAAAGATGTTAAGCAATTGGTTAATAGAACCACATGGTGGAACAAGTCAAAAGAAAAATTTGGAATTGAACCGTCTATATTATTTAGAGAAGACCTTGAAAAAAGTGGATATTGGTACTGGAAAACTGAAAAGCAAATTGAAACAGGCAACCTTGGTAAGTATGTTATATTTAATTGGGCAACTCCAACTGATGTAAATGCAGCTGTTTCCCTTGCCGATGAAATTTCAGAGACTTTTAAACCTAGAATGAAAAATGTTGGAATGACAGAATGGGGTGTTGCTACTAAAATTATGCCACAAGGAGGAGATAATTCTACTATATTCTTTTGGGATTCTTATGATACTTTTGAAGGAACAGTTAAACATCTAATGAACGATGCTATTCTGAAAGATGTAGATGCTAAAATGTTTCAAAAGTTTTTTAAACTTCTTCCAAATGGATGGGATAACAGAATGATTTTTGAACCAGTAACTGCTACAAATTAATTAATGAACTAAAAAAACTATCCAAGAAAAATTCAAAAGGGTAAGGTTAATCTTCATAAATAAGTAATTCATCATTATTTTATTTATCTTATTATTTATTAACCCTAAATCAAT
>CAJWCT010000054.1 GCA_913031385.1 uncultured Flavobacteriales bacterium
CTCATACATTGCATGGCAAATGCATAGAAAAGTAATAATGATATTCCAGAAGCTAATGTAAAAATCTTATTACCGTTCTCATCTGTTTCTTGCTGCATAATATTTTTTAATTCTCTTTTTTTCCCTTCAGAATCATCATAATTTTCAATATTATATATTACAGCTAGTGTACCAACAAAAACTTCTCTGGCTGCAAACGACGTAATTAACCCTATTCCAATTTTCCAGTCATAACCCAAAGGCTTAAATACAGGTTCAATAGTTTTTCCAATATTACCAATAAATGAGTTTTCTAATTTAATTGCTGCCATTTCTGCTTGAAGTTTATCTTCAGAAAGTAACTCGATGTTTTCAGAAATATATTTTTCAGGATTTGAAAATTTATCTCCAACACCATTAGTAGCCAAAAACCAAAGAATAACAGATATTGCAAGTATAATTTTCCCTGCTTCTACTATAAATGATTTAGTTTTTTCTATGATAGTGTAAAGCACATCTCTTAGTAATGGTATTTTATAATTAGGCATTTCCATTACTAGAACAGATTTTTTCTTCATTTTTAAAATCATATTTAAAATATATGCTGAAAATATAGCAGCTAAAAACCCAATTATATATAATGACATCAAGGCCACAGCTTGATAGTTAAACCCAAAGATTGTTTCATTTGGAATTACTAATGCAACTATAATTAAATAAACAGGAAGTCTTGCTGAGCATGTCATAAATGGGGTGACTAAAATTGTAATTAATCTCTCTTTCCAGTTTTCAATATTTCTAGTTGCCATAATTGCAGGAATTGCACATGCTACTCCAGAAATTAATGGGACTACGCTTTTTCCACTTAAACCAAATTTTTGCATGATTTTATCCATCAGGAATACTACTCTACTCATATACCCACTTTCTTCTAGAATTGAAATAAACATAAACAGGAATGCAATTTGAGGAACAAAAATCACAATACCTCCAATTCCTGTTATTATACCATCGGCTAGTAAATCTGTCATTGCTCCACTAGGTAAATTTATTTTAACCCATTGAGCTATTGAGGCAAATGTGGAGTCAATATAATCCATAGGAATTATAGCCCATGCATATATGACTTGAAATATTCCCAACAGAATTAAGAAAAAAAATAGATATCCAAAAACTTTATGAGTTAAGATTCTATCCATAGTAGCGCTAAATCCTACCGCTTTTGATTGATCAACTTTTTGGCCTAATTTTAAAATATTATTTATAAGCTGGTATCGTTTAATAGTTTCTTTTTGTTGAAGCCTTTTAAGCTCAGATATTGATTTTGTTTCAAAATTTGCAGTATCTAAAAAATTCTTATCTACATTAGAAAAGTTTGCATCTTGACAAATAACCACCCATAATTTATACAAATCCTGTTTTGGAAAAGTTCGTTGTAGATTTTTAAAATATTCTGGATCAATTAATTTAGGATCCATAAATTTATTTGAGGGCAGCTTATTATAATTACTAATTAGATTCTTTAATTTATCTATCCAGGAATTTGTTCGATTAGTTGTTAGAATAATTTTTGTATACAGATGCTTTTCAAGATATGGTAGATCTAATTCAATTCCCTTATATTTCATTCTATCAGACATATTTATTGCTAAAATTGTAGGTATTTTTAGATCTTTTACTTGAGTAAATAGAACTAAATTTCTTTTTAAATTTTCTACATCACTTACTATAATTGCTAGGTCAGGATAATCTTTATGATTCTTGTTCAAAAGCATCTCTACTACAATATTTTCATCCATTGATGAGGCATTTAAACTATATGTTCCTGGCAGATCATATATGTGCGCTTTAACACCTCGATCAAGTTTACATATGCCTTCCTTTTTTTCAACAGTAACTCCTGGATAATTTGCTATTTTTTGATTTAATCCAGTTAGGGAATTAAATATTGATGTCTTCCCAGTATTGGGATTACCAATGAGTGCTACCTTGATTTGCTTACTCATTATCTATAAGCTTCTCTATTATTACTAATCTTGCAGTTTCTTTTCTTATTGCTAAATGACTCCCATTAATGTTAATGTAAATTGGGCCTAAAAGGGGAGCTAATTGAATTATTTCTACCTCATTTCCAGGAAGACAGCCCATTTCTAATAGCTTCATTGGAATATCATTAGCTGAGACATCTTTAATGATTGCTTTTTCCCCTTTTTTCAAGTCAGCAATAGAATACATATATCTTATTTAGAATCATTTTAAGTAGCTAAAAGTAAGAAAAATAGAGCTTATTAATCTAGTTTTTTTAATATTTCAATATCATCTAGGAGTCTTGCTATTTCTAATTCTAGCGTGCCATCATAGAAGCCTCTAATCTGGTTTTTTTTATCAATTAGGATAAAGTTCTCTGTATGAATCATATCATACTCTCCTATTGGATTATCTTCAACAGCGAGATAAGATTTTCTGGCAAGATTATAAATTTGTTTTTTATCTCCTGTAACTAAATTCCACTTATCATCATTAATTTGGTGTGAAATAGCATATCTTTTTAATTGCTCAACAGAATCTATTTCGGGAGTAACACTATGAGATAATAGAAGAATTTCTTTATCATTTATTAATTTGTCTTGTACTTTTTTCATATTCTTTGTCATAACTGGACAAATTGATTGACAGGTTGTAAAGAAAAAGTCAGCAACGTAAATTTTATCATCATAAAATGCTTGTGTAATTATATCTCCATTTTGATTAATTAGATTAAAGTCAGAAATGGTATGATATTTAATTCTATGGGCAACGGAAGTGTCTACAAGCTTTGAATTTACCTGTGCGGGCTGATATATAGGAAGTGTCTCTTTAGATTTTAGTATAGAATAAAATATACTAATTGCAATGAGTGAAAAAACTGCAAAAACAGAAACAGGCAAAATATCTCTCTTTCTAAAAAGCTTCATTAGACGTAAATGTATTTAAATCCAAAAATACAATAGATTCATTATTTAATTACTAATTTTAGTTCCAAATTTTTCTAAACAGCATGAGACTCCCCTCTTTATTCTTTTTTTTGTTTCCGATTATTTTGGTAGCTCAAAATTTCGATGAGGAATTAGACAATATTGTTACACTTGAATCGAATATTGCAGCTAAAAAGATTGATTTTAAAGCTAATTTGAATACTGCTAATTATGACTTAAAATATCATAAATTAGAATTTAATTTAGATCCTTCAAGTTCTTATTTGGAAGGAGAAATTACTTCACATTATGTTGCAAAAGAGGATCTGAACCAAGTTGTTTTTGATCTGATAGACAACATGAATGTTTCTGCTGTATATCACTTATATTCGGGAGCTTTGTTAGATTTTACACAAAACTCCGATGATGAATTAATAATTGACTTACCTACAGTACAAAATGTTGGCGTTAAGGACTCTTTAAAAGTAATATATTCAGGGAATCCAATAAGCTCAGGGTTTGGTTCCTATGAACAAGCAGATCATAATGGTTCTCCAATTATTTGGACATTATCTGAGCCATATGGTGCTAAGGCATGGTGGCCCTGCAAGCAAGATCTTAATGACAAGGTAGACGAAATAGATGTCTTTATTACAACCCCAAAATTTAATTCTAACAATCAAGAAAATATTGCTGTTTCAAATGGACTAGAAATTAGTCAAACTACTATTGGGCAAGATAAAACAACACATTTTAAACATCAGTATCCTATTCCAGCTTATCTTATTGCAATTTCAGTAACTAACTATTTAACATATAGCCATGTAGTAGATAATAATGGCTCTCCATTTGAGATTGTGAATTATGTATATCCTGAAAGTTATAATGATGCCAATCAAAGCACTCCAATAACTGTTGATATTATGAATTTGTTTTCCAATCTTTTTGAAGAATACCCTTTTTCGGATGAAAAATATGGACATGCACAGTTTGGATGGGGAGGCGGAATGGAGCATACAACCGTTTCTTTTATGGGTGGATTTAGCAGAGGCCTTATAGCTCATGAATTGGCTCATCAATGGTTTGGAAATAAAGTGACCTGTGGTAGTTGGAAAGATATTTGGCTAAATGAAGGATTTGCAACCTACCTTTCAGGATTAGTAATAGAAAGTTTTGATGGAGATCAAAGCTTTAATGATTGGAAACAAAATAGAATTAATTCTATTACAAGTCAGCCTGGAGGCTCGGTATATATAATGGATAATGACACAACCAGTTCTAGAATATTTAATGGCAGATTATCTTATAGTAAGGGGGCTTTAGTAGCACATATGCTTCGTAAAGAATTAGATGATGCTTTGTTTTTTGAGAGTATTCAAAATTATTTAGCGGACCCTGATTTTGCTTATGGCTATGCTAAATCAGACGATTTTATAGCATCTGTTGAAGAATCAACACAGGCAGATTTAACAGAGTTTTTTAATGACTGGCTCTATGGAGAGGGGTATCCAACCTACACGATTGAATGGAGTCAACCAAGTCAGAATTTAGCTAGATTTGTAATCAATCAAACACAAAGTCATTGGACGGTTGACTTTTTTGAATCTAAAGTAACTTTGAAATTAAATGGAACTAATGGAGAAACCCTGACGATTACTTTAGACAACACCTACAATGGACAAGAGTTTTTTCAAACAGTTTTATTTGATATATCTGATGTAGAATTTGACCCATATTATGATATAATTTCAAAAAATAATGAAGTCGTTTTATCTTTAACTTCTAATGATATTCAAAACGATATTTCAATTTTCCCAACACCAACTAGTAATAAGTTTAAAATTATTAAACCAAGAGGTCTAACGATAGATTCTTTAGCTATTTATAATACTGTTGGCCAAAACATAGCTACCATGAAATATAAAAAATATATAGATGTGAGAGGCTTTAGCTCTGGGCAATATTTTATCAAATTTTATTCTGATAGAGGACTTATATTTAAGCCTCTTTTGATCAAATAATAGCATACCTTATTTTTTTTAATTAACTATTATTAATTTACATTTGTGCTCAATTAATTTTATTTATTAATATGGAAATTCTTATCAAGCTATCGCAATTCATTTTAAGCTTATCATTAATAATTGTCTTGCATGAATTTGGGCATTATATCCCTGCGAAGCTATTTAAAACAAGAGTTGAAAAATTTTATTTGTTTTTTGATATTAAATTTTCACTTTTTAAGAAAAAAATTGGGGAGACAGTTTATGGCATTGGCTGGCTTCCACTTGGAGGATATATTAAAATTGCGGGGATGATAGATGAGAGTATGGATGTAGAGCAAATGGCTAAAGATCCAGAACCTTGGGAATTTAGATCAAAACCGGGATGGCAGAGGCTAATAATAATGCTTGGAGGGGTAATAGTCAATTTTATTTTAGCCCTTATAATATTTATTGGGCTTGCTTTTAATTATGGATCTACAGAGATTCCATTAAATTCTATTGATGATGGATTTTTAATAACAAATCCTATTTTAACAGATATTGGATTTAAGACAGGGGATAAAATTATTTCTGTTGATGGAAAAGAGCTTGAGAATTATATTGATTTAAGAAAATCTATTATTGCGGCAAAAACTTATGTGATTGATAGAGGCGGAGAGGTTATTGATATTAATTTACCAGTTGATTTTCTTGGCAAATTATCGTCTTCCGAGCAGATTTCTACTTTTGAATTAAGAAGGCCATTTATAATTCAGTCTGTCTCAGATACTTCATTAAATAAGAATTATGACTTGCAGCAAGGAGACATGATTACCTCAATTAATGGCAAGGAAATTAAATTTATTGATCAGTCAATTTCAATATTAGAGGAAAATAAGAGCCAAACAATTGATGCTGAAATTTTAAGAAATAATGTTACTTATAATAAAGTGTTAAATGTTGATGCTAATGGAAAATTAGGAGTTGTATCTGCAGTCGGTATAAATGATTTAATTGATCTTGGGCACATAGAATTATCAATAAATTCTTATTCATTTTCTCAGAGCTTGGTAGAAGGAACTAAGAATTTTAATTCTTTTATGATCTCATATTTTGATCAATTAGTAGCAATTTTTAATCCAAATACTGGGGCATACAAAGGTCTAGGAGGGTTCATCGCAATAGGCAACATATTCCCTGGAACCTGGGATTGGCAAAGTTTTTGGGGAACAACAGCTTTTCTTTCTATTATGCTTGGCATTTTGAATGTATTACCAATTCCGCTTTTAGATGGCGGTCATGCAATGTTTTTAATCTATGAAATGGTATCAGGTCGAAAGCCTTCTGATAAATTTATAGAATATTTTTCTGTGCTTGGGCTAATAATATTATTAACATTAGTGCTTTATGCTAATGGAAATGATATCTATAAATTATTTAATATAATTTCTTTTTAAATGGAATTGTATTATAATCTTCTTGCTTTTTGGATTTTATTCGGAGCACTAACATTTTTATATTTAATTTTTTCTAAGATAGCAGCGCCTTATGGCAGACATCAAAATAATAAATGGGGTTGGTCTGTAGATAATAATTGGGGATGGTTTTGGATGGAATTACCTGCACTACTTGTAATGCCATTTCTTGTTATAATTGGTCCAGCAGAAAAGAATTTATATCTTATTTTCATTTTATTTCTATGGTGTTTCCATTATTTCTATAGAACAGTAATATTTCCCTTTAAGTTAAACACAAAAGGGAAAAAAATTCCTGTTGTAATTGTGTGTAGTGCATTTATCTTTAATCTTATTAATGGTTTTTTCGTTGGGTATGAGCTTGGGTTTATTTTAGAAAATAATTTTTCCATAAGCCCTAATTTTATTATTGGAATTATTGTGTTTGTTTTAGGGGTTTATATAAATAGAACCTCTGATAATAAGCTTATTTCTCTTAGATCGGAAGGTAAGGACTATCAAATTCCTGAAGGAGGACTTTTTAATTATATTTCATGTCCAAATCATTTTGGCGAAATTATTGAATGGTTTGGCTTTGCCATTATTCTTTGGAATCTTTCTGCATTAAGCTTTGCATTGTGGACTGCATATAATTTAATTCCACGAGCATTGAATCATCATCAATGGTATAAACAATATTTTGCGAATTATCCCACCAGAAGAAAAGCTGTTTTTCCTTTTTTATTTTAGTATATTGAAGATGAATTATTTAGATAAAAAATATAATTTTTCATAAAAATAATATATATATTTGTCCGCATTAAAAAATAAATTCCTCCTTAGCTCAGTTGGTTAGAGCATCTGACTGTTAATCAGAGGGTCCTTGGTTCGAGTCCAAGAGGGGGAGCAACAAAAAGCCCGGCTGAACCGGGCTTTTTGCGTATTAACCAAATCTTATTTTATTTCATTACCACAATTTTTTGTGTTTGTTTGCTTTTATTAGTGCGGAATTGGCAAAAGTAAGTTCCGCATGACAAATGCTTGGTATTGTAATAAAAATGATGTTGGCCTTTGAGGTTTGTTTCCTCAAAAATTGTTGTTATTTCTTTCCCTTGAAAAGTATATAATTTGATGCTGACTTTGCTAGCGCTTGGTAAATAATAGGTGAATTTTGTGCTGTTTTCTGATATATTATTTGTTGCCTCAAAAAACAGGGTTGATTTTGTTGATAGTGTTTTTTCGTTTACCCCATCTTGATTTAATACTAATAATGCTTTTTCGGTACCAATCCATTTATTGTCATTTTCATCAATATAAATACTATAATGATTCATTTTCTTTTTAGTGGCTTTGTATAATTTCCATTCAACACCATCAAATGATGATATCCCTTCTTGTGTGCCAATCCAAATTCTATCATAATCATCTGTGGTCAATGCGCTTATTGTGTTGTGTGGTAATCCTGAATTTTCTTTGGTATATGTTTTCCAGTTTTTCTCTGACAAACTAAATAGTCCTTTTTTGGTTCCAATCCACTT
>CAJWCT010000055.1 GCA_913031385.1 uncultured Flavobacteriales bacterium
TGAAATTCTTCAAGAAAATCTATTACTTCCTCTTTTGTATCGGCAATTTTAAATAATTCTAGATCTTCTTTATTAATGTTATTATTTTCTAAAACAAGAGTTTTTCTCATCCAATCTACTATTCCTTCCCAATATTCAGAACCTACTAAGATAATTGGGAACTTTTCGGATTTATATGTTTGAATTAAGGTTATCGCTTCAAAAAATTCATCTAAAGTTCCAAATCCGCCTGGCATAAAAACAAATCCTTGAGAGTATCTAATAAACATTGTTTTTCTAACAAAGAAATACTCAAAATTAAATCGTTTGTCTTTATCTATAAATATATTTTCATCCTCTTCTAGAGGTATATTTATACATAACCCAACTGACTTACCTTTTTTCATATTAGCACCTTTATTAGCAGCTTCCATAATTCCAGGCCCTCCACCTGTTATAACTCCATAACCTCTACTAACAATTTCAGATGCAATTTCTTCCGCAAGTTTATAATATTTATTATCAGGTTTCGTTCTAGCAGATCCAAAGATAGAGATAGAAGGACCTATGGCATGTAATTTTTTATATCCCTCTACAAACTCACCCATTATTTTGAATATAGACCAAGAGTCATCTTCTTTAGAAAATTTCCATTTTTTATTCTTATCTTCTTTCATAGTTAATTTTTATTCTAAGTTAGTTCTTATTGTAAGAATCTAATCAAGATTTTCTTCCCATTTTTTAAATAATGCTATTAGTGCAGCTTTAAATCTTTTATAATTTTTATTGTTAGTTAACGTCCAACCTGTTTCAGCATAAGCAGCAATTCTTGGAAATGTTTGACTGTAGACTTCTTTTTCAGTTGGTGTCCATTCTCCCCACATTTGAGTCCCTAAGCCTAGAATTTGTTCAGCTTCTTCTTTTGTAAATCCATCAGGTATAGGATTAAAACTGTATGCTTTATTCAGATCAATTTGCTCGTATGTATAATCTAAATAGGTGTAATTATGGTCAGAATTTACTAAATCATGTCCTGCATCAATAGCTATCTTTAAGTTTTCAAGGCCACCTTTCCAGAAATGGATAATTGCATTTTTTGAAAGTTTTGTAGTAGCGTTATCATCATTATTTCCCCAATTATGTAGATTATTACCCATAATTTCATTCCATCCCATCATACGTTTTCCTAAGACAGAATTAATGTAATCAGAAATATTGTTAGTGAAATGCACTTGAACATCACTGTAATTTTCTAATTGATTTTTTTTCATAAGAGCTTTAACATCTTCATTAGTTTTCCATAGGTCATATTTCGCTTCATCTCCACCAATATGCATTATATCCCCGGGGAATAAATCTGAAACTTCTTTCAACACATCCTGAATAAATGTTATTGTTTTTGGACTTGCAGGATTAAATATAACTTCTCCAACACCAAACCTTTCGGGAACCTTAATAGGTTGTGTTGAAGATCCTAAAAAAGGATAACTTGCAATTGCAGCTGATGCATGGCCTGGCATAGCTATTTCTGGAACAATTGTAATATTTAAATTCTCAGCATAAGCTACAATTTCTTTAATATCATCTTGAGTATAAAAACCTTCATGTGGGACACCATCAAAAACTTCACTACCCCATTTTTTTCCTTGATAATTAATTTGTGTACTATCTCTTTTAGAACCAATCTGTGTTAAAAGAGGATATTTTTTTATTTCTATTCTCCATCCAGCATCATCTGTCAAATGCCAGTGAAAAACATTCATTTTCAAATGTGCCATTTCATTTAATATAGTTTTCACAACTTCTTTTCCTTGAAAATATCTACCTTCATCGAGCATGTATGCTCTCCATTTAAATTGTGGCTTATCTATAATTTCAAGTTCTTGTACCACTCCTAATTTAGCTAATTGAATTAAGGTCTGGATACCATAAAATATTCCTGCTTTAGTATTCGATAAAATAGATATCTTATTGTTTTTTGCTATTAATCGGTAACCTTCGTCACCCAATGTATCTAGTTTTGACTTTTCAAATATAACTTTTACCCCTTTGTCATTTGGTATATTATTCAGAAGAAGTTGATCTTTCAAATAACTACTGTAAATTCCATCAGATACATTTAATCCTTCACCTAAGTTTATTGTGTTTTCTTGTAAAAAGATTTGGTTTGGGTATGGTAATAAATGAGTTTCTGGATCAACAGAAATATCATTGGACTGATTACATCCAATAATCAAAAAAAATAATAGCAGTAGTCTTTTCATAAACCTATCTATAAATAATTATTTAATACTGAAAACAACATATGTATCTCCTGATTTAGTTCCAAGCTTTCCTCCGCCTGAAGCAATTGCAATATAAGGTATACCATTAATTTCATAGTAACTCGGAGTAGCAAATCCTGCATATGGTAATTCATTCTCCCAAATTAAATCTCCATTTCGACTATCAAAAGCCCTAATTTTTTTATCTGATGTAGCAGCTATAAAAATTATTCCTGATTTAGTTACTATAGGTCCTCCGTAATTTTCTGATCCTGTCAAAATATTATTTTTTTGTCCAATTTCTGTCTGACCTAAAGGAATTTTCCATTCAATATTTCCGGTATTTAAATTTACGGCATTAAGTGATCCCCAAGGTGGATTAATAGCTGGATAACCATCATTGGTTAAAAATTTGTTATATCCTGTAGAAGTGTAAAACAGTTCCTGGTTCATTAATGATAAATCAGTCATATCTCCATCATTTAACTGTAAAATATAATTAATTAAAACTTCCATTTTTTGATCTTCTAAAAATGCATAACCAGGCATAAAGCCTTTTCCATTTTTAATTATTGATTTTAACTCATTAAAATTATATTTATCCCTCATACCGATTATTGATGGATTTTTTCCAGATCCTTTATAATCAATTCCATGACACATTAAACATTGCTTATTATAGATATTCATCGGTTGCGAGCTATTATTTGTAACTTTTTTCATTGTAAGTATCCAAGGCATCTCATTCGAATTAACGTACAACATATTATTAACAGGATCAAGTGCAGGTCCTCCCCACTCTGCACCCCCGTCAAAGCCAGGAAAAATCAATGTTCCTTTTTCTGATGGAGGAGAAAAAATATCATTTTTTGAAATAGAAGAAAAAATCTTTCCAATACTATCTTTTTCTTTATTGTTCAGAAATGGGTTAATATCTTGAATTGAGACAGATTGTCTTGAAAATGGATCAGGAAAGGTTGGTATTGGCTGTGTTTCTGATAATTTTTCTCCAATTAACAAAGAATTTGTTGGAACAGGCCTTTCTATCACATCATAAATTGGTTTTCCAGTAACTCTGTTTAATAAATATGTATAGCCCGACTTTGAAACCTGAGCTAATGAAGGTATAATTGAATCATTAATCTTATAGTCAAATAAAACAGGAGGTGTTGGTAAGTCCCTATCCCAAACATCATGGTGGACTGTTTGAAAATGCCAT
Source organism: uncultured Flavobacteriales bacterium (assembly GCA_913031385.1). Lineage (GTDB taxonomy): Bacteria > Bacteroidota > Bacteroidia > Flavobacteriales > Flavobacteriaceae. The sequence continues at coordinate 3,463 of CAJWCT010000055.1, forward strand.
ATTTTTTTTCCATTTTCAGCATCAATAGCAATAATAGAATTAGCAAAAAGATTATCACCAACTCTATCACCACCATAAAAGTCATAACTTACAGAACCTGTTGGAGCATATACAATACCTCTTTTTTCATCTAATGTTAATCCAGCCCATGCATTTGCCCCACCAAGTCTTAAATATGCATCTGGATTATCATATGTTTCATGCCCGTCCTTACCCGCTTCAGGTATTGTTTCAAAAACCCAAATTAGCTCTCCAGTGTTTGCGTCAAAAGCTCTTATATTCCCTTTTGCTGCGGGATTTCCTTCACTAACTCTTGAACCGACAATTATTAAATTATTATAAATAACTCCAGGTGATGTCATTGATACATATAAAGAACTTGAATTTTCACCAAGACCTTTATGTAAATCAACGTAACCTCTATTACCAAAGTTTAAATCAGGATTCCCAGTTAAAGAATTAATTTTGAAAAATTTTGAGCCTACTCCGTAAAAAATAAATGAATTTTTAAAATTATCTTCATAATAGGTTATTCCTCTGCAAACATTTATGCTGATATCTTCTTTGTCAAAATATTTCTGATCATTTTGAAAGGGATCAAATATCCAGTTTTCTACTCCTGTTTTTGCGTCTAATGAAAAAAGTTTAAGTTTTGGAGATACCCCATAAAAATTTTTACCTATAATTAATGGATTTGTTTGAATTTCAGAATTTTTATCATTATCATAAGTTCTATATTCCCAAGTCTTAACTAATTTTGAAACATTCTTCTTATTTATTTTTTCTGAATCTATATATTGTGTTCTTTGATGAGAACCTCCGTATATGTTCCAATCTTTATTATAATTACAAGAAAAAGTAAATATTGTAAGAGTAAGTAATATTATTTTTCTCATATCTCTAATATAAAAAAAGCCCTGAACAAAGCTATTTAAGTTTAAAATATATTTGAGTTACACCAAATGAAAACCAAAGAAAATTTAGACCCCACCATAAAACAAAAAACCAATCATTTTTAGTAGTTCCATTCCATTCTAACCATTCAAAAACAATTCCTTCCATGAATAAGTCAAAAGAAAACAATACAAAAAACCCAAATATCCATAAGGGAATGAATTTATAAAGTTTTAGTTTTTTCATATCTCTAATTTAATGATTTAAAATATTTTTTTTTGCGATTTTTATAATTAGATTGCATTATGAAAAAAGCCCTACAAGTTTTAGGTATAATTGCTCTATCACTTTTAATTATGCAGCTTCTTTTTGTTTTGATAATTTCAATATCTATAATAAGTCATGTTAGTGATGGAAATTATAAAGTTGACATTATAGATTCATATCAAAATAAAAACTACTCAGATAGAGTTAATATAAATAACGAAAGAATATTGATTATCAAAGACAATGATACGATTTTAGATATCGAATCTGATTAGAATCAACTCACTATTTAGTATTATTATATATTTAATTCAAGAAGTTAAAATTTACATCATTTTACCTAATATTTCTTTCATCATTTTTGCTGCTAAAAAAGCAGTCATATTTTGAAAATCTCTATTTGGATTATATTCTACAATATCAGCTCCAATGATTTCAGTGTCTATACTCTGAATTAAATTTATTACTTGTCTAGAAGTTAACCCTCCAGGCTCATGATGTGAAACTCCAGGAGCATATGCCGGGTCAAAGGCATCCATATCTAGAGAAATATATATAGGATTTTTAAATTTTGGAATTTGACTTAAATCTAAATCTTTCATATGATGTATTTCAACATTATATTTATCAGCTTGTTCTGCTTGATGGGTATTTAATGTTCTAATTCCAACTTGAACTAGCTTAACGGCATATCCGTTTTCCATAATTCTTGCGAAAGGACACGCGTGCGAGTATTTATCTCCTTCAAATTGATCATATAAATCGCTATGGGCATCAATATGTAGAATGTCTAATTTGGGGTATTTTTCATTATAAGCTTTAACTATTGGAAAAGTTACGGAATGGTCCCCTCCTAATGTAAAAACTTTAGCACCAAAATTAAGATGGTTTTTAGTTAATTTCTCAATGTCAAAATATTCAGATATTTCAAAATCACCTTTATCATCAATCCCTGAGTTTTCGATAGAGATTAAATTTTCTGTATACATATTTGTAGAACCACAATTCAAAGCTTCTCTTATTAATGGAGGAGCAAGTTTAGGCCCTTTCTGATAAGAAGATTTCTTATCAAATTTTATTCCTTGTATAATTATTTTAGTCACTTTTTTTGGGATCCTTTATCTTAGTTAACCTTCTTTCATTTATCTCAACAATAACTCCAGTTTTTGTGTCAACTCTAAAAACCCTTGTACCCTTCAAACCATCAGTATTAGTAGCTGTAATTTGATATCTGCCAATTTCTTGATGAGAATCATTAACTACTATGTTTGTAAAACCTGTAACTATTGTTGCAAATCCAATGATTGCAAAAATTGTTAAAATTATATTTTTCATTTTTTTATGTTTTTATTCAATCTAACGTTTTATCAATATGTTATATACTGTAAAGAAAAAGCCCCACTAATAGTGGGGCTTTTATAAACAATAATTTTATTTAATTATTATATTATATTAAGAACTTTTGAATGGTAACGAAGGTCTTTGAATCCATCTTGTTAGAGTTGATAATATACCATAGAAAAAATGATATATTGCCAATGCAAGGTATAATTTTGCTAAAATCAAAATAACCTGAGCATATTCATATCCAACCGCAACTAAACCATCTATATTATAACCTGATGCTTCAGATCCAGTTAAATCCCAACTGAAAAAGTCACTAATGACTCCTCCAACAAAGTCTAATCTTATCATTTCTATAAATGTAGCTGTTGCATCTAATGGTAAAGCATAAGCGTATGCAAAACCACCATATAGATCAACACTCATAGACATTCCATCAGAGTTTAATACCCATCCTACAGTAGAACAAATTGCTCCAAATAAAGCTACCAAAGCAGTAATATGCCCTAAAGCTTTAATATTTTCTGTAACAAAGTCTCTAAATATAAAATCAACTGAATTGCTTTTAGATGCAGATAGAGAATCACCTGCTGTTCTAACTACATGAGCTATTGGAAAAGCTGCATATACTAGAATCAATAGGCAGATTATTGCAGATACTTGTCCAAGGCCGCTAGCGCTTGACATAGTATCCATTCCACCAGAAATAACTGAAATTAGAGTTACAACTAACAGAACAAGTGCACCTACTTTAAATGCCGTACCAGTCCACTTTTTTATAGATCCCTCAGAATTGTCCATCATTTCATTAAAACAATTTTCAGGGAGCTTATCATTTACCGTTTTCGGTAAATCCAATAAAAGATTTAATAGTTTATTCATAATATAGTATTAAATATTCGTAGAATATAACAAGAAATAATTAAAAAAAGAAACTAAACATTAAATAACTTGCAATCAGTTATTAACAAAAAAGGTCAATATTTAAGGAAAAATGCTACTGTCTGTATAGGTGAATTGCTAATTCAATTATAAAGCCGTAAAAGAATGTTGCAATGCAGTCAATAATATATGCTACAAATTTATCTTAAAAAAAATGACCCCAATTGAGTTTATTTCTTTTATTTAATACTAAAAACAATATAAGAGTCTCCAGATTTGGTTCCCAGTTTCCCTCCACCTGATGCAATTGCTATATATGACTTACCATCAATTTCATAGTAACTTGGAGTAGCAAATCCTGCATACGGTAACTCCTTTTCCCAAATTAATTCTCCATTTTCATTATCAAAAGCTCTAATTTTTTTATCTGAAGTAGCTGCTATAAAAATTATTCCCGATTTAGTTACTATAGGTCCTCCATAATTTTCTGATCCTGTTAAAATATTATTTTTTTGACCAATTTCTGTCTGACCTAAAGGGATTTTCCATTCAATTTTTCCAGTATTTAAATTTATAGCATTAAGTGAACCCCATGGAGGATTAATAGCTGGATAACCATCATTAGTTAAAAACTTATTATACCCTGTAGAAGTATAAAATACTTCCTGATCCATCGATGATAAATCGGTCATATCTCCATTTTTTAATTCTAAAATATAGTTTACTAAAACTTCCATTTTTTGAGTGTCTAAAAATGAAAAACCGGGCATAAACCCTTTTCCATTTTTAATAAGTGATTTTAACTCATTAAAACTATATTTCTCTTTCATGCCAATAATTGAAGGATTTTTTCCAGATCCTTTATAATCAATTGCATGACACATTAGGCATTGCTTATTGTAGATATTCATTTGTTGTGAGCTATTATTTGCAACTTTTTTCATTGTAAGTATCCAAGGCATCTCATTGGAATTA
>CAJWCT010000056.1 GCA_913031385.1 uncultured Flavobacteriales bacterium
TATATACTCATCCTTATATTTTAAATTATTTTTTAAGATATCTTTTTTATCTAATAGAACTTTTTCATGAGGCATGATGATATCTACATCCACTTCCTTAATAGCTACAACAATATCTTTATCTACTTTAATGGAATACATAATCTAATAATTTAAAGCATTATACGTCTTTTACTTATAATGTAGACTAAATATGCAATTATTAGTAAGAAGACTTCCCAAAGTAAAATATAATAAGGCCACTCCCCTATAACCAAAGGATTATCAACTTCAGGTGGCTGAGCTAGGTACATATAGTTAGAATCTATTAAAAAATTTAAAGGCATAATTATAGCAAGTAAAATATTTACGTTAACCCAAAGCTTAAACCATGAGAATTTAGGAAGTTTCAAATCTAGGTGAAGATACATAAATATTGGCATGCCTATTAATAAGCTATGTGAGACATAAAAATTTAAATAATATCTAAGTGATCCGTCAAAATGGTTTAGCTGAGGCGTTAATATTGCCATAATTCCTCCAATTATCCCTGTATAGTAAACAAATTGAAATAGTTTTTGCTTATTTTTCATAAAAGGCAAAACACAAAGGATTAAAGAAGATATTCCACATAAATGAAGAGGTAAGTTATATTCAATATCCCAAGTCCCACTGATAAAATAACCAACATTTTCAGATATGAAGTCAATTATCATAATAACACCCATTATGTAGGATATCAGTTTCTTTTGATCTCTATTTAAAACCCTAGCTAAAATTAGCGGTATTGATATAACTAGTATTGAAAAAGCAGTCCATGTTATCCACTCTTCAGATAAAAATTCAATTACATATATAGGTATCGGATTTTCTTCCACAAGAAAAGATTTTTTCAAATTTATAAAAACTATGTCAACTAAAGATTATTAGCTCCTTTTTTAGGACCCATTGTTTAACTTATTTATTTTATGATAAATTGGACAAGTGTTTCTATGGGCTCCTTTTATATAGCCAGTGCTCATTAGAAATTCTTTAGTTATCTCTCCTCCTGTAAACTTAAAAGTGTTCTTAAAGAGCTTAACCCATTCATATATGTTCATTGGTGTTTTTAAATCTAACCATGATTTGAATGATCCATGTTCATTTTTAATCTCTATTACTTTATTGGCATTATAAATCACTGCTTTAATCTTTAATTTATTTCTTATGATACCTTTATTTAAAAGAAGTCTATTAATTTCTCTGTATCCATAATTAGCAATATGGTCAATATTATAATTTGAATATGCTGATTTAAAGTTTTCTTGTTTATTTAATATTGTGGTCCATGATAATCCTGCTTGATTAATTTCTAAAATTAACCTTCCAAATAATTCATTATCTGATTCTATTGAAAAACCATATTGAGTATCATGATATATTTTATGAATATTATCAGACTCTAAAGTTGCTACAAACTCGCAATAGGAATTAGGTTTAATTAAGGACAATTTTTAGATATTTAAAAAAAATTCTTTCAAAATCATCTTGATTCTCCATATGCGGAAGGTGTCCAGACTTTTCTATAAAAAACTCTTTCCTATTTGGAAGCATGTCCTCTAACCTATCTTTAAACTCATCATAGACAACAACATTATCATGTCTTCCCCAAAAAGCATAAACTGGAATACCAAGAGAATGGATCTTATTATGAATGTCATCCAGTGATACTAGATTTTTTGTAGTAGATATTAATGCTTTTGCAAAACCACTGTGAGTTAACAATTCGTCATATTTTTTTGACCAGTCAGGAAATTTCTCTGGATTAAAAAAGTCATTCTTCTGACTTTCAGATAAACCAGGATAACCATCAATAAATTTATCAATCTCCTCTTGAGAAACAGATTTGTCTGATAACTCAGCATGTTCAAAAAATCCAGCAGATGCAACGTAAAATAATGAGTTTACTTTATTTGGATTAAGGTCTGCTATTTTTGAAATTATTCTTCCTCCATTTGACAAACCTACAAGAGCGGCATTTTCAATCCCTCTATATTTCATTAATTCAATTACTTGGTTTGCACGTAAATAGTCAGTTTGGGGTAGATCAGGGTTATCTGAAAAACCTCTTCCATAGAGATCCATCATAATAACTCTATAACCTCTCTGTTTAAGAGAATTAAAAGTGGTCTCCATAATATAAGATGGTATTGAATACCCATGCACTAAAACAACATTACCCAAATTAGAGTCTTGATTTGCTTCTTCGAAATATGTATATCCATCAGATAACTCAACGTATTCACCATTAGATTTATTAAGTACTGCATCTCTAAAATCTTTATTTTTAACTACATATTCATAATCATTTACAGCGATCTGGCAAGATGTGAATAAAATAGATAACAATAATATATTTTTCATAAATACCAATTTAATAATTTATTACATTTAATTAATAATAAAATTAAATAATGGCTAGAACACCTTCAAATATGTTACCATTAGGAACAACCGCTCCTAATTTTGATTTAATTGACGTGACAAGTGATTCAACTGTTTCTTTAGATAACTTAAAAGGAGAAAAAGGAACAATCATAATGTTTATTTGTAATCATTGTCCTTTTGTTAAACATGTTAACTCAACAATAGCGTCAATGGGTCAACAATATCATGGAAATGAGATTAGCTTTATAGCAATCTCTAGTAATGATGTTAAAAATTATCCTGAAGACAGTCCTGAGTTAATGAAACTTAATGCAATTGAAAACAATTTTAATTTTCCTTACCTATATGATGAGTCACAACAAGTTGCAAAAGATTATGATGCAGCATGTACACCTGATTTTTATTTGTTTGATTCTGAATTAAAACTTATCTATAGAGGTCAACTAGATGACTCACGACCTGGAAATGAGTTAGAATGCGATGGAAGTGATTTAATAAATGCTTTAGACTGTCTTATAGAGGGTAGAGAAAATGAAAGAGAACAGAAGCCAAGTATAGGTTGTAACATTAAATGGAAATAATAGAGAGATCGTGATAAAATTTTTTGCTGGATTAGCAATAGGTGTTGGAATTGGTGTTGCAATTAATGAAATAGGTGTAGGTATTGCTATAGGTATTGCTATAGGTGCTGCATTAAGTCAGGGTAAGATTACATGATCTATAATGAAAAAAATTATTTTCCTTTCTATAATTCTCATTTCATGCTCTAATGATAATTCAGAAGATCAACCAATAGGACTAGCTAACCCTGAATTAGGAATAGAAAATATAATCCCAAATAGTTTAGGTAAAGAATATTCTAATAATTTTAATCGTTATACTAATATTGTAACACCTAATGGAGGGAAAATACACATTGTAGCTCAAAGTAATTTAACAGATGAACAAATTGTTAGAGCTAGAAGCACACTAGAACATTTCCTTGAAAATTATCCAGGTTCCAAATATGGTAGTGACAAATCTGAATTAGCAAACAAAATGTCTGAGAACGGTGCAATTCTTACACTTCTTAATGGCCAGGATGATGGAAATAATCCTGTTGAAGTTAATGGTCAAGCATTATTTGAAAATGAAATTCAAGTTGAAGGACACCCTTGGTATATTAATCAAGACTACAATAATCATAGAGATGCAACTTATGAAGAGATTCTCCATTTAGTACATGATTATGGAATAGGAATAGATGGTCACAACTCTTTTCCAGGTGCAATACCAGAATATCAATCAGAAATAAGAGAAGCTCAAAAAAATGCACTGTCAAATAATTTATGGGGAATAGGTGCTGATAGTTGGATAAATGAGCTAATAGATGAAAACAGTTTAACTCAAGAATACTTAGCAGCTCTTATAGATTCTTATTATGGATTATGGGGTGCTTGGACAGATAGTAACTCACATGGAATGTGGGGAATATATGTTGCAAAAACAAGAAATGAAGTTTTAATAGAAGATCCTATTGGTGGTGAAATAATGACCAATAAATTCTTTCATCCATATTTAACTTATAACGCTAGAATTGACCCGAATTTTAATGGGAATTTCTCATTAAGATTGGACTCTTCAAAACCTTATACTAATCATTCACAATATTTAAAAGATATAACTCTTCTAGGAAGTAATGATATCTCAGTTTCTATTAATCAACTTGATAATACTATCACTGGAAATGAAGGAATAAACACAGTGATATTCTCTGGGTATAGTTCAGAATATGTTCTCAATATTTCTGATAATAAAGCTTCTGTTATAGATAAAATTTCAGATAGAGATGGAATTAATATATTGCAGAATATTGAGAAATTAGAATTTACAGATAAAACTCTTTTAATATTAAATTAATATGAGAAAAATATTGTTGATATTAATTATTCCATTTTTATTTTCATCGTGTTATATTCATAAATTATCATATGGTGAGGGAGCTGTTGAAGGATATACAAAAACTGATAAACAACATAATTTTATACTAGGCTTTATCTCTGAGAAGACTCCTATTTTAGAAGAAATTAAAAACGAGAAAAACTATGAAGTTGAAATAAAAATGACTCTTACTGATGGACTTATAAGTTTTCTTACGGCCGGACTTTATGTTCCAACTACTATTATTGTAAAAAAATAAATGAAAGGCATTAATCTTCTATTTTCCAAAAAGCTATTCCTCCAGCCTGTTTTCCAACCTTAACTGAACTGACAACTTTTAGGCTTTTCAGACTTATCACATCAACAATTCCAGGATCACCTCCAACACCTTCAAGAGAGACAAAAGCAAACTTACTGTCTGGTGAAATTGTAACACCATGTGATACACTTCCTGAATTATTTATATTTTTTACAAAAGTCAAATCATTTAACATCCAAACACCTGTCTTACCCTCACCTTTTATACTTGCTAATAAATACTCACCATCTGGTGAAACCTCTAAATTATAAGGACCTTTACCAGTTTTTACCCTGTCTGCAATTTCCCATTTATTAAGGTCAACCTTTAATATCTCATCAGAACCATTACCAGCAATATAAACATAATCATTTGTTGGATGAGGTGTTACCCATGTAGGTTTTATTTTTGAATGATGCATTGCATTCCTGAGATTATTATTGTTATCCAAGCTTAATATCCTGTTAACTGATAAATCGATTGCATCAATTTCAAAAAGCTCACCTGACATCATTGCTACAGAATAATGATATTTTCCATCTCTAGAAATTCTAGAGCCATGTGGCATTACTCCTGTTTTTATTTTTGTTATCTCTACCATATATTCAGGATCAACAACAGAAACAGTAGAGGTCCTCATAAGACCATGTAAGTTAAAATTCACCACATATAAGAGTCCAGTTATAGGAGATATTTGCATAGTAGCTGGAAAAAGTCCTAACTCAAGTCTTGATAAAGGTTCATTGTTATCTGTTGAGTATTTTACCAAATAACCGTTTGGACTTCCATGGGCTAAAGATAAGTACCAGTGCTTTCCGTCAGGATCTATTGTTATTCCATGCGGACCTTCAATTTCAGTTGGTATTATTCCAACTGTGACACGATCTGTCTCTACAATATTTTCGCCATCAAACTTTAACACAGAAACTGTATCATCTGACTCAGAAGCTACATAAAGATTATATTGCTGTGAAAAGCAAAGATTAAGAGAAAGTAATAAAAAAAGATATCTAACCATAAAGCTTAATCAATTATTCTAGGACGTGTTAAATATTCATTTATCCTTGAATTATCTGGTTTTATTGGTAATACTTTTGAAGAACCAATTCCTCCATTGTGATCTGAGTAAAAGACATGACCTTTGTATAGTTGAGCACCCCAAGTCATCGTAGCATTAGGAATATAACCATTTGGATTTCCTGTGTTTATATGACCAATTTCTCTTCCTTGTCTAAAAAGATCACCCATCAACTCTCCACTAATATCAACTATTCTAACTCCTCCTGTATACATAGCTACATAAAGGACGTCATCCTCTATCCAGTAGTTATGAGATCCATGACCTGGCAACTCATACCTTGCTACTTCTACTGGGTTGTTTAAATCAGAGAAATCTACAAAATGTAGAAATCCTGCAGTTTCATTTGTAGTATAAACATCTATTCCTTGCGGGAATATTTCATCTCCTAGAACAGTATAAAACTTACCTGTCGATTTACTTTTAAATGGAAAAGTAGCATGATGAGCTCCCGATTCGTAACTATAATTTGAGATAACCTTTGGATCACTTGGTGAGCCACCTGCAATTCCATTGCCTACATCAACCATATAAACGCCATGTTTCCAATTAGATGTATATGCTATCCCATCCTCTACCCAAACATCATGAATTGCTTGACCTTCTTCTCCAATTTCAAACATTCCTACTTCATAAGGACTTTTTGGATCATCAATGTTAATTACATAAAACCTCTGACCTGCACTTAATGCATAAACATGATTTTCATAAATAAAAACATTATGCACACCTCCTGTTAGATTTTTAGTATACTCTGATAGTATATTAACTTGAGAAGGATTAGTAACATCAAGTATTAGAATACCATTCTTTCTATTTGATGCCCCTTCTCTGCTAATAACTGAAATTTTTCCATCTGCTGATACTTTTACATCATTTACTGTTCTAGCATCAACCTTAACACTGTCAATTCTTTTGGGTTGTCTTGGATCAGTTACATCCCAGAAATAAGTAGTTCCATCAGCACCCCATGTCCCAGAAACAGCGTAATCTCCTCCATCTACTCCTTCAAAAACCCAAAAGTCTGAAGTATGTCTTTCCTGAACAGTCCCAGAACCAACATTAACAATTTCTCTCTGTATACCTCTATCATATACAATCAGTGGTATCGAACTTGACCTCTGACCTGCAGTAGCAGTAATTAAATATTTACCTGCAGTTTCTGCAACAAATTTCCCATTCTCATTAATTAATGCAGAAGCAGTATTACTTTTATCAAAAGACTCTCCTGAATAAGAATACACTATTGGTGTATTTGATATTAATTTATTTTTTTTATCATACGCTTTAGCGCTAAATATTACTACATCTCCAGTTCTTGCAGTAGTCATATTTGAAGTTAGAGATAGTTCATCTATAGGGTTTTTAATTATATTAAAAGTAATAGATGTCTCAACATTATCAAGGCTAATACTCAGCTTAGCTTTACCTGGATTAATAGCTTTTACGTTATTTAAATCATCTATTGAAACAAGGTCGTTATCTGACTTAATTTTAATATTTGCATCATATCTTGTAAAGCCATAATCATCTGTTATTTTATATGAAAGAGGAACATATGATCCAACATAAACTTTTTCTGTATTTAAATTAACTGATAGTTCTTTTGCTTTTGCATAGTTAACTGTAACATCAAAGTCTCGACTAAGCCTACTATCTGATAGACCAATACAGAGTGCAATTACTTTATGTTTCCCAGGTTTCTCTCCACGAATAGTTCCTCTTCTTCTATTAACACTTATTCCATCATCCCAATTCAAAGCACCATTTTTATTATAATAGATCAAGTTTGGACATGTAGTAATATCTCCATTTTCGTTTTCTACATAAGTTGAAGGCTCAAAAACTTCTCCAACATCAATCGTTAATCCTTCTAGATTTGACTTAAGAAACATTTCTTGAGAAAACACTGCTGAAGAAATTATTAATATAAACAGCAGTAAAGTATTTTTTAATTTTTTCATATTCTTTTTTTTAGTAAACCCTAATTTACAATTAATTTATTTTCTTTATCCACTTTATATATTTCCAAATTGCAATTACAGCTACTACTAAAATTAATATTTTAATATCAATAGAGGTTGCATAATTTATAAAGTCTCTCATCTAAA
>CAJWCT010000057.1 GCA_913031385.1 uncultured Flavobacteriales bacterium
TTTTGCAGGGTATATCCAGAATTTGGAGATATTGTCCACTGGTAAGTAGGATCTTCATTAGGCAAAGTCGTATCACACGCAGCCTCAACAATATTTGAATTATCTGTTAAAGTAACTGTATCATTAACACATATCTCACTAACTTCTTGATTATCCTTTATTATATTAAAATCTGCTTCAGGGACATCTTCAATATTAACCGTATCTGTATACTCTGACTCCTGTTGACAATAATCCTGATTTACAGCTGTTAGTTTAATCTCCCAGCAACCTGGAACTGTAATATCAGCTGCAGGAATGATTAAATCATTTCCAACAAGCCATGGTGATCCTGCAAATACTGGAATAAAAGCACTAGCAGTTGGCGGCTTATAATACCAGTAATAATTTGGTTCTTCAGTACATTCTCCGGCGGGTGTTGGATAAGAACCTGCTGTAGATGTGTTTATTGCTGTAATATTTTCAGTAATACATTGTTCTGCATTTAATACAAAATTGGCATCTGGAGATTCACTTGTAGTAACCTGTTTTGTTGCACCAGATCCATTGGCAATATACTCATCACATGCTGGAGTTGTACCTCCAACAGACAATCCTTTATTGTACAATTTCATTTCTATGTCAAAGTTTGTGCTTAACGTACTACATGAGGCTTGAGAAAAAACATGTGTTATTGGAGTTACAGGTGAGGTATAATCTGCTAAAAGTTCAGCCTGTGTTTTTACTATAGTTGCTGTTCCATCACCAAAATCAAATGTATAGTAAGAGGCCATATAGTTACTGCCTATACCCAAATTGGTAATATCTATACTAAATACTACATCTTCACCTACACAAACTATTTCAGAAGATGCATTACCAAAAATTGTAGCACTTGCATGAAATATAAAAGTAGTACTAAAGAAACTTGAATTTCCAGATGAATCTACTTCCTCAATCTCAATATTATAAGCTCCAACAGATAGTGTGTCTGGAATAGAATACACCCCAGGACTTGTTGCTGTAAGTGCTGTAGTAGTTCCCGCATCAATATCAATTAAGTTAACATTTAACGTGTATGATGAATTCGAGGCAGTTACTTGAAGAAATTTGTAACTAGAAGGCATATCAGCAGTCACAGCATCATAAGACTGCTTTAGAGATCCAAAATAAGGGTTAGTCGTATTAGCGCCATCATTTAAACATTCAAAATAATTGGTATTACTCTGCATTGTGGTTTGAACTGTTGGCAATGCTGATGTTACAGAATTATCAATAGTAAAAAGGTTTGTTTGTGTAGACATAGCAGGATTTGTAGCTCTAACTCTTAATCTATATTGACCTGCAGTGGTTCCAGTAGGTATTTCACCATTCATAAGTGGTGTATAAAAATCATATACTGTTCCTAAACTAACTGGATTAGTAAAATCTCCTCCCGGTTCAGATAACTCTAGATGAAAAGCATTATTTGTTGCAGCTTGCAAGTTAGATGGATCATCGAGAACGAATACTCCAGTTGGATTTATATGCACTGAAACACCAGAACCTGGATTATATGTTTTTAAATCACTAAATCTTATTAGTTCAACATCAGCTGCATTGCCACCTGCAAAACAGAGCACTGAAAATAAAAAAAATAGGATATTTAATAATACCTTTTTCATCCTAAAAAATGTGCGTTAATATACAAAATTTAATATTAATTAATCTGATTACTTGATAATGAACAGTTTAACGTAAGTGTATTATAATAAGCTGTCTATAGCTTCTGTATAGGTGTTTTTAGGAGCCACACCTACCTGTCTTCCAACTACTTCTCCTTTGTGAAATACTAAAACTGTTGGAATATTTCTTACTCCATATTTGCTAGCGTATTCTTGATTAGAATCTATATCCAGCTTTCCAATAGTTGCTTTATCTGAATATTCATTACTAATTTCGTCTATAACTGGTCCTAACATCCTACATGGGCCGCACCAAGCTGCCCAAAAATCTACTAAAACTGGTTTTTCGCTTTTGAGAACTAATTCCTCAAAATTAGCATCTGTGATTTCTAACGCCATTTGAATAAAATTTTATGTTGCTAAAATAACTAATCTTAATGAAATTATAGTTTAGATTAATTTAATTTATAATATATTTTTCCCTGATCTAGTAATTCTAATAATTCCTGAGATATATTAATCTTATGCTTACTGGTGTGCATATCAATTTTCATCTTTTCTTTTTCATCATATACCACAAAACTCAAATTATGATCTCCTTTGTGTTTAACTAAGAGTTTTTTTATTTCATCTATTTTATCTTCTTCTATATCATCAAGATTTAATTGAATTGATAATTTTCGTGCAAATGACTTAACAACATCCTGTAGAAGTTTAAAGTTATTGTATTGAATTCTTGGTTCTCCAACTATTCCCGTTTGTTTATTTTTCCAGCCTCCAACTATTTTTGTTTTAATATGAATGAAATTATTTAAGATTAAGAAGTGTTTGTATTTTAAGTAATCCTCGCCAAAAATCCTGAATTCAAAAGAGTCAACATAATCTTCCAAAATAAATGAAGCCCAGCCTTTTCCTTGACGGCTAACCCTATGTTCTAAATCAGTTATTACACCTGCAATTGTAAGTTCATTCCCTACAAAATCCTTTGGTAATTTAAACATAGAAACATTTGCATTACAGAATGACTCCATTTCAACCTTAAAATCATCTAAAGGATGACCAGAAATATAAATGCCTATTACTTCTCTTTCTCTTGCAAGTTTTTCTACTGTATCCCATTGCTTAGTCTCTGGAACCTGAAGTTCAGATATTTGAACGTCAGATGAATTTTGAAATAAACTAACCTGTGCTGAATTCTTATTAGCTTGAAATTTACCGCCATGTTTAATTATTTTTTCAATAAAGGTAATTCCATCGCCAATATCATTAAAATATTGTGCTCTGTGAATTGAATTAAAACAATCAAAAGCTCCTGCAGCAGCAAGACTATCAAAGGCTTTTTTGTTAGCAGCTCTTAAATCGACTCTTTTTGAGAGATCAAAAATTGATGTATAGTTCTCGTTTTTCTTCCTTTCAGATACTATGGCATTTACTGCAGATGCACCAACACCTTTAATTGCTCCCATACCAAATCTGATAGCATTATCCTTGTTAACAGCAAATTTATAATAGGATTCATTTATATCTGGGCCTAATACATTAAGTTTCATTCTCTTACATTCACCCATAAAGAATGTGATAGACTTTATATCATTCATGTTACTAGACAATACTGAAGCCATATACTCGGCTGGATAATTTGCTTTTAAGTAAGCTGTTTGATAAGCAATCCATGCATAACAAGTAGAATGTGATTTATTAAAAGCATAACTTGCGAAAGCTTCCCAATCTTTCCAAATCTTTTCTATTTTATTGGTATTTAATCCTTTTTTCTTAGCATTATCTAAAAACTTAGGTTTCATTTTATCAAGAACATCTCTTTGTTTCTTACCCATTGCTTTTCTTAAAATATCTGCTTCCCCCTTAGTAAAATCACCAAGTTTTTGGGATAATAGCATTACTTGCTCCTGATAAACTGTAATACCGTAAGTATCCTTTAAATACTCTTCCATTTCAGGTAAATCATATACTATTTTTTCATCTCCATGCTTTCTTCTAATAAAGCTTGGTATGTATTCCATTGGCCCTGGCCTGTAAAGTGCATTCATAGCAATTAAATCATCAAAAACAGTCGGTTTTAAATCCTTTAAATGTTTTTGCATTCCAGGTGATTCATATTGGAATATTCCTACAGTTTCACCATTCTGAAATAATTCAAAAGTTTTTTTATCATCCAAAGGAAAATTATCTGGATCTAAAATTGTCCCATATTTAGCTTTCACAATTTTTACAGTATTCTTAATAAGAGTCAATGTTTTAAGGCCTAAAAAGTCCATTTTAAGTAGTCCAGCTTGTTCAACAACAGCATTATCAAATTGTGTTACATTAAGTTCTGAATCCTTTGCAATTGCAATAGGGACAAAATTTGTTATATCGTCAGGGGTAATAATGACTCCACAGGCGTGAATACCAGTATTTCTTAGGGATCCTTCTAATACTCTTGCTTGTTTTATTGTTTCTGATTCAAGATTTTCAGAATTAGCAATCATTAGTAGCTGATTAATTCTATCTAAGTCATCAGGTCTAAATTTATTTCTTAAATCTTTTTGACTCGTTTCAAAAATAGCACTTAGTTTTGCCATATTCGGGACTAGTTTTGCTATCCTATCTGCATCATTTAAAGGCAAGTCTAATACACGAGCAGTATCTCTAATTGAAGATTTTGCTGCCATTGTTCCATAAGTAATTATTTGAGCTACTTGGCTTTCTCCATATTTTTTGATTACATATTCAATAACCTTATTCCTTCCTTCATCATCAAAATCAATATCAATATCTGGCATACTAATCCTGTCTGGATTTAAAAATCTTTCAAATAGTAAATCATATTTAATTGGATCAATATTAGTTATCCAAAGAGAATATGCAACAACTGATCCCGCAGCAGAACCTCTCCCAGGTCCAACTGCCACATTCATCTCCCTTGCTTGCCTTATAAAATCCTCAACGATAAGGAAATACCCAGGGTATCCTGTATTTTTTATAGTTTCTAACTCAAACTCTATTCTAGCTTCTAGTTCAGGAGAGATTTTTCCATATCTTTTTTTAGCACCTATATAAGTTAAATGCCTTAAATAGCTGTTCTCTCCTCTTTTTCCTCCATCTTTTTCATCTTTATCATCAATAAAATCAGGGGGAATATCAAATTTTGGTAATAAAACCTGATTTGAAAGTGTATATTCTTCAATTTTATTGACAACTTCAATAATATTGCTTATTGCTTCTGGTAAGTCATAAAATAGTTCCTTCATTTCATCAGAAGATTTATAATAATATTGTTGGTTAGGCAAACCATATCTAAATCCTCTCCCTTTACCAATAGGTGTAGAGAGTTTCTCCCCCTCTTTAATACAAAGTAAAATATCATGGGCATCTGCTTCAGATTTTTCTTTGTAATAATTATTGTTAGTTGCAACAACTTTGATGTTATGTTTTCTTGAAAAATCTATGAGTATCTTATTAACTAGGTCTTCATCCTCCTGATTATGTCTCATTATTTCAATATAGAGATCATCCTTAAAAATTTTCTTCCACCATAGCAAAGCTTCTTCAGCATTTTTCTGACCAATATTTAATATCTTATTGGAAACTTCACCCATTAAGTTGCCTGTTAGAACAATAATATCATCCTTATACTTCTCAACAAGTGTTTTATCTATTCTAGGAACATAATAGAATCCTTTTGTATATGCAACAGATGATAGCTTTGCTAGATTATTATATCCATTCTTGTTTTTTGCCAAAAAAACAACGTGATAACCATTGTCCCTATAATTTTTATTTAGATGATCTTCACATACATAAAATACACAACCCACTATTGGTTTAATCCTTCGTTTTATTCCTCCTTCTCCAACTTGATTGTCGTCAATAGATCGATTATATCTTTGTGTTTCACTAACAAATCTAAATGCTCCCATCATATTTGCATTATCTGTTAAAGCAACTGCAGGCATATTCATTTCACTAGTTGCTTCAACTAAGTCTGTAATACTCATTGTAGACTGTAATACAGAAAATTGAGTATGATTGTGAAGGTGAACAAATTCTATATCATCTAATTCTGAAAAGATCTCCTTCTTAATATCAGTTTTTAAATCAACATGTGTATTTAATGACTCTTTTAATTTTTCAGATTTTTTCTTAAGATTTACATGCTTAATTCCTGCTTGTTGAATTTTTTTAGGATTATTGCTTAGATATGTTTCAAAGTAATCATTTGTAACTCCTAATTGGTCTTCATTAAATCTTTTAATTCTGATTAATTCTAAGAAACATCTTGCTGTAGCTTCAACATCTGCTGTCGCATTATGAGCTTCCTTAAAAGATGCATCAAATAAAAATTCATGAAGCTCAATCAATGTTGGAAGCTTGTACTTTCCTCCTCTACCTCCAGGCAACTCACAAAGTAAAGCAGTGTCCTCAGTACAAGTATCTAATAATTTTTTACTGCTTAAACTATTCTTTTGTTGCTGTCTATAAAACTCACATCCTATTACATTAATATCAAAGTTTACGTTGTGCCCAATAACAAAAGATGACTTTTCTAAGGATTGATTGAATTTTTCTAATACTTCATCTAGAGACTTACCATCTTCAAATGCCAATTCTGTAGATATGCCATGAATTTTTTGTGATTCATATGGGATTTCAAAATTGTCAGGTTTAATTAGATAATTTTGATCTTCGATAAGTTCTCCAATTTCATCATGCAACTGCCAAGCTATTTGAACACATCTTGGCCAATTGTCTGTATCGGTGATTGGGGCTTTCCAGTTTTTAGGTAAACCAGTAGTTTCTGTATCAAAAATTAAATACATGCTTGAGAAAAATCAAATAAATAATCTATTAATTTCCTGAATCAACAGAAATTGGTAACCTATAAAAAACTCCCTGTGAAATATTTATTGTATACTCACCAGTATTATTATAGGCATCAAAATTAAAAGTGCCTGATATAGTATTTTCCTCAGAATTAAATTCTTCAATAGTGATTTCTCCATCACTTAAATAGGCAATACTTGCAATTCCATCATTGGTAGTTGAATAATACGTAGAATCCTGGTATGCTGCATTAGCAATTTCTGAACTTCCCAAATTATTTGTCCCAACTTCTAATAAAGGCATATACATTGATATAGTGCCTGAAAGGTTGCCTCCAGTAATTATTGTGCCATTAGTATCTGTTGTTACTGAGAATGAACTTGCCTCCCAAAACTGAACTCCATTTACATTTGCTTGAAATGCAGGTATTCTAAATTCAATAGTATTTTCACAACTATTGAAGATTAAAAGCACTACTAATAAACATTGAAATTTATTCATATAGAAAATAATTAACCTTATAAATGTAAAACAAAAAAATAAAACATTTAGTTAAGAATTAGAAAATTATCTTATATTTGCCCACTCATTAATAACCGGGGTCGAGAACCTCAAAAATTAATTAATTATGTCTGTAAAAATAAGACTTCAAAGACACGGTAAAAAAGGTAAACCTTATTACTGGATTGTTGCCGCTGATTCAAGATCAAAAAGAGATGGTAAATATTTAGAAAAACTAGGATTCTACAATCCTAATACTAATCCTGCTACCATTGAAATTGATATGGAAAAATCCATAGAATGGCTTAAAAATGGTGCGCAACCTACTAAAACAGCAAGAAATATTCTTTCTTATAAAGGAATAATGCTAAAACATCATCTATTGGGAGGTGTAGCAAAAGGTGCATTTACTGAAGAAGAGGCTGAAAAGCGATTCAATGCATGGCTAGAAGAAAAAACAAAGAAAGTTGAGGATAAAAAAGAGAAATTGAGCAAAGAAGATGAAGAAAGAAAAGCTAAAGCATTAGAAAACGAAAAGTTAGCTAATGAAGCTAGGATAAAGGCCCAAAATGAAGCACCAGCTCCTGCTGAAGAAGCACCTGCTGAAGAAGCACCTGCTGAAGAAGCACCAGCCGAAGAGAAACCTGCTGAAGAAGCTCCTGCTGAAGAGAAACCTGCTGAAGAGGCTCCTGCTGAAGAAGCTCCTGCTGAAGAAGCATCTGCTGAAGAAACACCTGCTGAAGAAGC
>CAJWCT010000058.1 GCA_913031385.1 uncultured Flavobacteriales bacterium
TATTAAGAACTATAAACTTGAATTATTTGACATGAATGGAAGATTATTAATGGAAGATATTGGAAATTCTTTAGATATTTCAAGGTTGGACAATGCGGTATATATTATTAAATTAACAGATTTAGAAAGCAATCAGTCTTTAGATTTTAAGACAATAAAAATTAACAATAATATAACTCTATACTTATATTATGCAATTATTTTATTAGTATAGAGCGATATTATTCTCTATATTTGCGTTATATCTACAATAGATGAAGCTTTTTAATTCAACATACTCTTATAAAAATAATCTATTAAATAAAGATGAGTTAAGAAAATTAACAGAATTAAAGTCAGAACACAATAGATTATTAAAAAGAAAAGAAAAAATCACTCATCAATTAAAAGACCTTAATAACAGGATTAAAACAACAGAAGATTCTCATTCAGAATTTATATTATATTTAAAAAAAAATAACAAAAATTTCGTCCCTATTATATCTGTTGGATTCGATAAAAGGTGGGCTACATATAATTGCGTTGTTAAGATTTCCGGATCTATTAAATCTTTTTATTTAGGAAAGGAGGATTCTATTAAAGGAAAAGTGCAGCAGTTTCATAGTAATAATATAATGGGCAGGGGAATTAATTTTGTTAAATCTGAAATCATAAAAATTGTTAGCACTGTTATAATGCAGTTTATCGACACGAAATCTCCAAAGAATCCATTTAAAAAAAGAATTAAGCTAAACCTAGACAATGTATTAGAAAGGTATGTTGCTTCTGGCGAGTGGGACTATTGGGTCAGCAGATAATTAATAATATAACTTTTCTTTTTTCATAGTTCTCCTATAATTCATGGCAACTGAATCAAATTTTAGATGCAGTTCTTCTGAAAGGTCAAATGGGACTTGTTGAGGTCTCTGAGATTCTACAATTCTTTTATCTTGATCAAAAATTACTTTTTCAAAATCTTGAATGACAGATTCTGGCTCATCAAGATTATAGTTCCGACCTACAATACAATATCCTCTACATTTATTTTTTGAAATTGGTTGTGATGTAAAAAAGTAAATCATACCTCTTTTACCGCCCCATCCTAATCTTAGTATAATAGTATAGGGAAGGTGTAGCTCATAAACACTTCTTCTTTCAGGTTTTACAACTTTTTCATTTGCAAAAATTGGAAAATTATTTGTATTGCTAGCTTCGGGTCTTACAATTGAATAGTGAAGAACGGATCCTTTTACCTGTACTTTACATTCTGGAACTAATGGGCGATCAGGATCACCAAGGAGTCCTGGATGTACCCAAGGGAAATGACCGAAATCAGTAAAATTTTCTATTTGTCTAGAACTATCACTATCCCATTCAAAAGGACCAGTATTAATAAATTGCCACTTTTTATCCTTGAACTCTTGAATATTTGGAAGATTATATACAGGATCATTAATGGCCACCCAGACAATTCCAAATTTTTCCACACAATTATATTTAGGCGTTTTAGCCTTACTTGGGATTTTTGCATCTGGTGCTTGAGGAATTAATATACATTTTCCATGCCTATCATATTGCCATGCATGATAAGGGCAAACAACACAATCATCCTTCAGCCAGCCTAATGATAAAGCAGTTCCTCTATGAATACAAAGATCTTTCATAGCATGAGCTTTACCATCTGATGTGCGCCAAATTACAACTGCTTCATCCAAAAGAAATGTGCCAAATGGAGCATCCATTGATATTTCATCACTATAACCAACAGGATGCCAGCATGAGTACAATTTTTCTGGGAAAAAGGAGTTACTTATATCCATATAAAAGTTTAGTCTATTACTCAATTTAATGAAAATGCAGTAAATTTGTATATATGAAAACTAAAAAAGATATCGTAAAAGACTGGATTACAAGGTACTCTGGAAAAAAAATTAATTCTTTTGGAAAATTTATTTTACTTACTAATTTCCAAAAATATGTTGATGAATTTGCAAAAATTAATAATGTTAATATTGATGGTCTTGATAAGAACATGTCATCAGCAACACATGAAGAAATTACTATAATTAATTTTGGTATGGGTAGTCCGAATGCTGCTACTATAATGGATTTATTATCTGCAATTAAACCTATGGCAGTTCTTTTTTTAGGAAAGTGTGGCGGGCTAAAAAAGAGAATTAAAATAGGAGATTTTATTTTACCTATTGGAGCTATTAGAGGGGAAGGTACTTCAAACGATTATTTCCCAATTGAAGTTCCAGCAATGCCTTCTTTCTCATTACAAAGGGCTATTTCCTCTGCATTAAAATATCAAAAAATTGATTATTGGACGGGAACTGTTTTTACAACAAATAGAAGAGTTTGGGAATTTGATAGTAAATTCAAAAATTATTTAAAGAAAATTAGAGCATATTCCATTGATATGGAAACAGCAACTTTATTTACTGTTGGCTTTCACAATGGAATCCCTATTGGAGCTTTGCTTCTAGTAACAGATCAACCAATGATTCCAGAAGGGGTTAAAACTAAAATAAAGGATGATAAAAATTCTGAATTATTTGATAAAAAACATTTGTTAGTTGGTATTGAATCTCTACAGCAAATTATCAATCATAAAGATACTGTTAGGCATCTGAAATTCTAGTCTTATTTTGATATTTAATCTTATTTAGTATTTTTTATTAGCTTTATATTTATGAAAAACATATCATTTATTCTTATAGTATCTCTAATACTTGGATGCGCGGATCAAACAACAATTACTATCACAAAATTTGAGGGCTCGTCTGAATTTTCTAATTCAATATTATCTCTTTCACAAATTACAGAAGATGAAAATTCAAACAGTAATTTTAATTTTGATGTTGAGAACTATGAGCTTGGTGTCCAAACTATAGGAGCAGGGGAGAATGGTTTAGCGAACTCTGCCGAAGGACAGCATATTCATATGATTGTAAATAATGGACCTTATTCTGCTCATTACACATCTGATTTTTCAAAAGAATTGCAACAAGGAAATAATTTAATTTTATTCTTTCTATCAAGATCTTTTCATGAATCTATCAAGAATCCAAATGCATTTTCATTAATACAGGTCTCATCCGGGGCACAGGAGCATGAACCTTATGATTTAGAATCTGAATTTTTATTTTATAGTAGACCCAAAGGAGTATATGAGGGCAATGACACAAAAAAATTATTACTTGATTTTTACCTAGTAAATACAGAAATTTCTGCTGTAGGAAACAAGGTACGAGCTACTATTAATGATAGTGAATTTATGATAGATGAATGGGTGCCATATTATATAGAAGGGTTATCTACTGGGGAGGTAACCATCAAGTTAGAATTGTTAAATTCCAATGGAAAATTAATTGATTCGCCTTTTAACCCTGTGGTTAGATTAGTAACTCTAAAGTAATTAGCTAAATTTTAAATTATCTATAATATCAGAAGCAATTAACCCAATTTCTCCTTTTTCTTTTGCAGCAATATCTCCAGCATGACCATGACAATAAACCCCTAGCGCAGCAGCAATAGTTGGATCATATTTTTGTGCTAGTAAAGCTGTAATAATTCCAGTTAATACGTCCCCACTTCCGGCAGTTGCCATTCCTGCATTTCCGGAGGTATTAAAGAAAATATCTCCAATAGGCGTAGAAACTGTAGTGAATGCATTTTTTAATACAATTATACACTTATGACTTTTAGAGAATTGAATTTGTTTTTCAAATCTTTCAATGGAATTTCTGCATTTCCCAACGAGGCGTTCGAATTCTTTAATATGTGGTGTTAGAATAGAGTTCTTTGGTATTCGCGAGATAAGCTCTTTGTGCTTTGCTATTATATTGATGGCATCAGCGTCTATAACTAATGTTCTTTTTTTAGTTTTATTAAAGAGTTTTTCAAGCATTTCTTTAGTTTCACTTTTTTGATCTAATCCTGGCCCTATTCCAATAGCATTATAGTTAGTAATTTCAGGGAGTTCAG
The DNA here is from genome assembly GCA_913031385.1 of uncultured Flavobacteriales bacterium. Lineage (GTDB taxonomy): Bacteria > Bacteroidota > Bacteroidia > Flavobacteriales > Flavobacteriaceae. Next base: position 3,970 of record CAJWCT010000058.1, read on the forward strand.
ATATATAATATTCTGCTTTATCAATGGAACACATAGATTCGGGAATAGATTTTTGCATAATTTCATAACCACATTTTGGTATATGAGCAGTAAGTAGCCCCACACCACTCCTTAGGCATGCCTTTGCTGCTAGAACAGCTGCCCCAATTTTTCCAATAGATCCTGCAATTATTAATGCCCTGCCATAATTGCCTTTGTGAGATTGCCTATTTCTAATTTTACTATAGTTTATTATGCTCTGATCTATAATAAATTTATTGGAATCTATATTTTGAATATATTCTTCATCCAAACCTATATCTACAATTTTCCATTTTTTAATATAAGCTCCATTCTCTGGAAGAAAAAAAGAAAATTTAGGTCTTTGAAAACTAATTGTTAAATCCGCATTAACTATGTGTCTTGAGCTTGAAATTTTATCACAGTACATCCCTGATGGAATGTCAACAGAATAAATGGGACACTTTTGACTGTTTATTGCATCAATGATTCTAGTATAGTATCCTCCTAAAGGTTTTGATAGCCCTGTCCCAAATATTGCATCTATTATTAGGTCATATTTAGAAAAATCTGGTATAGGATCAGAATTTGTTAACTTTTCTACTGAATCAATTTTTGTTAGATTTACTTGACAATCTTTAGATATTTTCGAGCTGATATTTAAAAAATATGTTTTGACAGAAATATTTTTTTCTTTCAATAATCTTGATATGGATAGACCATCTCCACCATTATTGCCAGGGCCACAAACTATAGCTATTTTTTTTGTTATGAATTGCTTATCCCAAATTGAATTTATAAAACAATTAGAAGCATACTCCATCAAATCAATAGACGAAATTGGTTTATTACTTATAGTATAACTATCAGCACTTCTTATTTGCTCTGCATTTAATATTTTTTTTAGATTCTTCATCATATATCAAAATTATATTAAAATTTATATTTTTCACACTAATTATTTTCTTCTTTTATAAATTTACAGGGCGGGATGTGGCGTAGTCCGGTTAGCGCACACGGCTGGGGGCCGTGGGGTCACAGGTTCAAATCCTGTCATCCCGACTTTTTTGTACTTTTGTTGTAATGAAAAAATTATTTCTTTTACTTATACCAATAATTATTCTCTCGTCATGTATGGAATCTAGAGAGGCAAACAATAATAATGCCCCAAACATTATTTTAATTACTCTTGATGGTGTGAGGTGGCAGGAAGTATTTAATGGTGTTGATTTAGATCTTATAGAAAATAAAAAATTCACTAAGAATTCTGCTTTGTTAAAAGATATGTTCTTAAGTGATGATAATAAGAAACGTCAACAAAAATTACTTCCTTTCTTTGGGAATTACATTAATAATAAAGGGGTATTAATTGGAAATAAGAGAGAAGGATCAGTAATGAAATTAACGAATGATCAATTATTTTCCTATCCAGGATATAATGAAATTTTAACTGGATTTGCAGATGACTCTATTAGAAGTAATGATAAAATATATAATAAAAATAAAACAATATTAGAGCTGCTAAATGCTAACAAAAATTATTCTGGCAAAGTTGCTGCTTTTTGTAGTTGGGATGCTTTTCCTTTTATAATTAATGATAAGAGAAGCGGAGTTCCTGTAAGTGCAGGTTATAGCAATCTAGAAAGCAAAAAATTGTCTAAACTTGAATCTTTTATTGAAAATTATCAGACTATGATTCCACTTTTTAGAGATAATGTGAGATATGATTTATTTACTCATATCCTTTCAATGGAGCATATTAAAAACAGAACCCCAAAAGCAGTTTATATTTCTTATGATGAAACTGATAGTTTTTCTCATGCGGGAAGCTACGATGATTATATAGCTTCATTGCACAATACTGACAAAATGATTGAGGAACTATGGACCTATCTACAAGAGAACCCTTTTTATAAGGATAACACATATATGTTTATTACTACCGATCATGGAAGAGGTGATGGTGATTTTCCCGATTCTATGTGGACTAGTCATGGAAGCGGAGCCAATGGGTGCGAATATACATGGCTTGCAATTTTAGGGCCAGAAATAAAAAAAACAGGATTAGAAAAAGGCGAATATTATGTTAATCAAATTGCACCAACTATTGCAAAATTAACAGGCGTTACTATAGAAAATAAAAAAGCAGGAAATCCTATAATAATAAAATAACAAAGCTATTTGGAGTAATTTTGGCACGAAAATTGTCTTTTTTTATTTAGTAAAAAAACAATATACTTTCTTAACTTAACAACATTATGAAAAGAATCTTCATATTATTATTTGCCTCTATTTTAATTAATTGTTCATCAAGTAGTGAAACGATATCATCTTCAAAATTAAGTATTTCTCCAGCGGCATTAACACTAATTGATGTAATTGCCGGAAAGTTCCCAGGAGTTGAAGTAATTGGTGACAATGTTGCAAATTATTTGGACTATCACAAAAACACATTAGAAAGTGTATCTCCTAAAATTTTAATAAGAGGCGGAAGTCAATCAATTAATTATAATGCATATGCAGTATATGATGTTGATGGGCTTGTTTATACTGATTATCCTGGTTTTATTGATCCTCAACAAATTAGAAGTATAACTATTTTAAGATCACTTGCAGCTACCAATAAATATGGAGGTATAGCTCGTGGAGGCGCGATAGTTATTAGATTAAAAGGAACTAAATAGTTGAAAACTACTTAATTTATTTTTTTAAATGTGCAAAAGGTAAAACTTTGAGTAGTATTAAACGGAGTATTATGGATTTCTTTAAAGCCATCAATAAACTTAAAATTTTCTTTTAGTAACTCTCTTAATTCTTTGATTGAATATCTTTGAACATCAAGGCCGCTACATTTTAGCGGGCCATCTTCTGAGAATGTGCCTATAATTAAGTATCCCTCTTTATTTAAAGATGAATTTAATAGGCTCAAATATTTTTCTCTTTCCTGATTATTTGTAATAAAATGAAAGACTGCTCTATCATGCCAGACATCATATTTTTGATCTGATGATAGATCAGTTACATTTGATTCAATGCATTTAATTTTATGGTTCTCCTTTGCTACTCTTCTAGCAACTTCATTTAATGCATTTCCAGAAATATCAAGGACTGTAATATCATTATAACCCCAATTCAGCAAGGTGTCTGCAAGAAAACTTTTACCAGCGCCTACATCGATTATTGATGCATTTAAATTTAATTTTAATGCTTTAATAATATTCAAAGATGTAATAGGAGTTTCTTGATACCAGCTAACTCCATCAATTTCTTTAGTAGAATATATTTTTTCCCAATGATCTTTATTAGACATCTATGTTTGGTTGTAACTACAAAATAATAATTACTTTTTAAAAAAATAATTAAATATGTAAATATATATTTGCATTTACTCAAGGCCCCGTAGTTCAATGGATAGAATAGAAGTTTCCTAAACTTTAGATGCAGGTTCGATTCCTGCCGGGGCTACAAATTAATATTTAATAGTGAAAATTTATTTCTATATTGGGATATGAGATTATTTTTTGCTGTTTTCTTGCTTAGTTTTTTTTCTGCAAATTCTCAGACTGAAGAATGTACTACTCCAGGCACTCCGCCTTTTGGAGGAACAATATTCATTAATTCTGATATTATAACACCAGAAGACCCAACAGCCTTTATAAGCTTAATCTATAATGGACAAGGATCAAGAACCATGTTTGATAGAAGAGTTAATGATT
>CAJWCT010000059.1 GCA_913031385.1 uncultured Flavobacteriales bacterium
CCCAAAGGCATAGGAAAGGGTGGTGAAGTCAAGGTGGATGAAGCTAAATTAAATGAAAGTTTAGAAGATAATAATAAAGCCCTGTCAAAAATCACGCAGCTTGAGCAGCTTATAATTGAGAGTGAAAACGAAAATAAAAGGTATATTGATTCAATACGTAAGCTTGACAATAAAATGTGTGAGTTGAGAACGTCCCGAAATAGTGCTCAAGCCAAGATCAGTCTAATAGAAAGGAAATATAAAGACTTAGAGTCTAAACTAGGAAAGGCTGAAGAGCTAGTTCATAAGAAAAGCACGAAATATAAATATATAAGAATAACTCATATAACTAAAAAATTAATAAAAATACTGAAAACCACTTTTTATATAACACATTACCGTAAGTACTCAGATATTCTTGCACCATATAATGATCCTTTTCATGTTTTTGCCATTGATATTGATATCAATAATAATATTTATAAAAACCTATGGAATTTTTATCAAAAAATGATAAAATATGTTCTTAATTATTCATTCACCTCAGCAAGAGACTCATTTAATATAATTTTAGAAGATCAAGAAATGACAAATCAAACAAGAAATATATTAACTGGAGATATAACACAAAAAGAATTAACACAAATGCATATTACAAAATTAAGTGATGCTAGAGATAAAATAAGAAATATAGAGGATCATATTAACAGGGAATTTAGAATAATAGATTTAGTAGAAATATTAATTAATAAATTAAAATTAATTGGAAATAATCTTGATGAAATAACGTTAGAAAATTGGGAAACACCAAAATCATTTATTGCATCAATAAATAAATTCAGATAAATTATAATTGAATAAAACATTATGAAAAAAAAGGGAGTATTACTGATGATTTGCATGTTACTTGCAATTGGATTCCAGGGTCAAGAAAAAGAAGTAGATTCAATAAAAGTAGAAGGCTGGAAAAAATCTGGGCTTACAAGCCTTATTGTGAATCAAACTGCCTTTAGTAATTGGATATCAGGTGGTGAAAATAGTATTGCAGCGACATTGTCTGTTGACTACAATATTAATTACTATAAAAATGGATGGTCCTGGGACACAAAAATAATCGGATCATTTGGTATTAATAAAAACAGTGATAGCAAGTATTTCAAAAAAATAGATGACAGAATTGAGATTAATTCACTAATTGGGAAAAAATTTATAGAAAAATTTAGCTTTTCCAGCTTTTTAAATTTCAAAACACAATTTGCAAAAGGATTCAAGTACACTAATGCCTCTGAAGAAATTGAAATCAGAGAAGAAACAACAAGATTTTTGTCGCCAGCATATCTACAAATTGGTATAGGAGTGTATTGGAAAGAAGATAATTCTTTGTGGGTTAATATGGCCCCTATAACTGGGAGACTAATATTGGCTAGCAAAAAATTTACGAATGATCTAGAAGAAGGCGAAGAGTATTTTGGGGTCCCAAAAGGTGAAATTTCTAGGTTTGAATTAGGAGCCTCAGTAAGTGCCTTTTATAAATTTGAAGTAATTGAAAACATACAGCTTGAACAACGAATTAATCTATATTCAGATTATTTAGAACAAGCCGAGAATATTGATGTAGACTATACAATAACTGCATTTATGAAAATCAATGATTATTTGTCAACTAATCTAATAATACAATGCTTATATGATGATAATGCTATAAAAAAAGTTCAACTAAGAGAAGTGTTTGGACTGGCAATTAATCTTAATTTACTAGAATTACCAAGCTTTAAGTAGAACTCATAAATAATTGGAAAATTAATCTACTATAAACATTGTGATGCTTTCTATTAGGCCTTGCTTTAGTTCAAGATTTGGATCTCCATAAGTCCGCAGATTTAGAAATCTGTGAGCTTCTGCTTCTTTTAAAATATGATTCATTCCTTCAATTATTACTAGCTCTGAATTAGAATTAGCAGCTGCTAATTTTTTTGCATCCTCAACTTGAATTTGAATATCTGTTGTCCCTTGAACAATCAGAACAGGGTTTTGAACTTTTGAAATTTCAATGACTGGGTCGTATTTAAAGCATGAAATTAAATACGGTTGTATGCTTGGTCGAAAAAGCGCGTTAATCAATGGGGGGACACTGTCTACTGTTTTGCCTTTTTCAAGTTGTTCTATAATTGGAAGAGACATGGATAGAATGTATGCGGGTTGATCTGCAAGCTGCCTTCTTATGGTTGCCTGCATTGAAAATCCTGGGCCTGCAAGTGAAATAAACTTGTCTGGGATTACAGTTTGAGAGGCTATCATCCCAATTAAGGATCCTTCACTATGACCTAAGATTATAAAAGAGCTAAACCTTGAATCATCTTTAAGAAGTGAATGCCATTGCTGAACATCTCTAATATAATCCTCAAATCTTAAATCTTCCTCTCCTCCTTTGAAAGCTGCCGCGCTTGCACCAATACCCCTTTTATCAAATCTTAGTGAAGCTATATTATTATCATAAAGTCCTTGAGCAAGCATTTTTAAGGAATTGTTTTTTAAAGAACCGGAATTACCATCTCTGTCTGTAGGTCCAGATCCGGCAATAATTAAAACAAGCGGGATATTTTCTTTTGGGGGTAAAAGTAAAGTTCCCTCAATATTCCCAGTAGGTGTTTCTAAAACAACTATTTCTTCTTGAGCTAAAACAAAAACTCCGGTAAACAAAAAATAAAATAAAACTAATAATTGTTTCATAAGCCTAAAGTTAAATAAAAGTGTTCGTGGGTATTTATTTATTTTATTCTTTTTTAAATTCTTTAGGAAATTTTTTGAATAGGATCTTTCCATTATTCTCTTTTATCTCTTCCCATGAACTTACATTAAAGTCAATGACAATCATTCCTGTTGTTGGCAAATTCCATAGGTTTAAATCTGTCAATAAATTCACGAAATTTGTTAATCCTGGATTATGAGCAATTATCATTGCTGAACTCAAAGTATTATTATAAGCCCTTATTGCCTGTAAAAGATCTTCAGAGGAAACATGATAGAGCTGATCGTCATAATTTTGTTTATTTATATTTATTTTTTCTAAAAAATATACAGCCGTTTCTCTTGTTCTTTTAGAAGAACTACAGTGGAGAAAATCTATATTTCTAACAACGCTTGATAAATAGTTGGAAATTAATTTTGCATCAATATTCCCTCTTTTGTTTAATGGCCTTTCATGGTCTGAAAGATTTGCATTCTTCCAAGAAGATTTACTGTGTCTAATGATAAATAGTGTTTTCAAATAGTAATACTCATTCCGATCTGAAGTAAAATTAACTCTTTCCCATTATTAGAAAATTTTTCTACAGCCCTATTTTGATCAATTTCAATAAAGCTAAAAGTGTCAAAATGACATCCTAGTACTTTGTCGCATTCTACAAAATCACTTGCAACAATAGCGTCATCAATCCCCATTGTAAAATTATCCCCAATGGGCAGAACAGCTAAATCCAGCTTAAATTCGCTTGCAATTAGTTTCATGTCATATGTAAGCGCAGTATCGCCTGCTATATAAATAATTTTGTTATCCGTCGAGAGAACAAATCCTCCAGGCTGGCCGCCATATGATCCGTCAGGGAATGATGAAGTATGAATAGCATTTACGTATTTTAATTCGCCAAAATCAAAAGTCCATTTTCCTCCATGATTCATTGGATGTCCATTTAATCCCTTGTTTTGAAAATGTGAAACTATTTCAAAATTTGAAATAATTAAAGAATCGTTGGCTTTTGCTATTTTCTCAACATCTAGTATATGATCTTGATGAGCATGGGTTAATAAAATAGCCTGTGGATTTAAATCTTGAATATTTATTGAGCTTGCTTTAGGGTTCCCAGAAATAAATGGATCTACCAATATATTATGTGTAGATGTTTTTATATATAAAGCAGCATGTCCTAAAAATTGAATTTCCATAATTGATCAGAGTTGAAAATTGTTAAATAAATTTAAAATGAGCCGTAAAGTGTCTTAAATATTTTGGTTCTTTTACTATTTTTATTCCTTTTGCTTTTATCTTCTCCTTCTTAATTTGTTCAAAGACCTCAATAACATAATCTATATGGCTTTGTGTGTAAACTCTCCTTGGAATAGCTAATCTAACCAGCTCCATTGGCGCATAAATTCGTTTTCCATTTTCTTCTTTTTTCCCAAACATCACTGATCCTATTTCTGAACTGCGTATTCCTCCTTTTAAATACAAATTACAAACAAGTGCTTGTCCTGGGTATTGATCAACTGGAATATGACTATATAAAGATTTTGCATCAATATAAACAGCATGTCCTCCCACGGGCAACATTATTGGAATTCCCATTTGAACTAGTTTTTTCCCCAAATATGTTGTACTAGCAATTCTATATTGTAAATAGTCAGGGTCAAATACTTCCTCTAATCCAATTGCAATGGCCTCCATGTCTCTACCAGTGATTCCTCCGTATGTAATAAATCCTTCAGTAATAATTAACTCGTTTCTACATTGTTCAGTTAGTTTTTGGCTATTCAACGCTAGGAATCCCCCCATGTTGACAATTCCGTCCTTTTTTGCGCTCATTGTGCATCCGTCTGCTAAAGCAAACATTTCTTGAGCAATTTCTTTATATGTGTGATTTTTATATTCTTTTTCTCTTTTCTTAATGAAATATGCATTTTCTGCAATTCTGCAGGCGTCTATTATTAATGGAATATTGTGTTTTTTGCAAATCTCACTAACCTCTCTTGCGTTTTTCATGCTTACCGGCTGTCCTCCTCCGCTATTATTGGTGACTGTTAAAATTACCCCCGCTACATTTTCTTGGTGTTTATCTTTAATTGTTGAGGTAAGTTTCGAAACATTCATGTTCCCCTTGAAAGGATGTTTTGCAGAAGGCTTTTTGCCAATTTCAGTAGGACAGTCTATAGCTTCCGCATTGGAAAACTCAATATTAGCTCTAGTTGTATCAAAATGGGTGTTGCTTATAAAAGTTTTTCCCTTTCCGCCCATACATCCATATAATATTCTTTCAGCAGCTCTTCCTTGATGTGTTGGTAATACATGCTTATATCCTGTCAAATCCTTTATAGTGCTCTCCATTTTTTTCCAGCTTTTTGCTCCCGCATAAGATTCGTCACCAATCATCATGCCTGACCATTGTTTTGAGCTCATAGCTGCTATTCCACTATCAGTAAGTAAATCAATAATAACATCATCTGCTTTTAATAAAAAAAGATTGTATTTAGCTTCTTTAATAAATTTTTCTCTTTCCTTTTCAGTAGTCATCCTAATAGATTCTACCATTTTTATTCTAAAAGGCTCAATTATAGTTTTATATTTCATCTTCTTTTAATCTAAGTAGAATTATTCTTAATAAAGTTATGAAAATTATGGAGAGATGGGTTAAAATGGGAAAATATAGATATATAAAACCAACTCATTTTATTTTTGATAATTATAATGGTGAAGATGAGATGCTTTTCTTAAAATCTGTCCTCATTAGTACCCATGAATTAGGATCAAGTATAATATTCTCTGGTTCAGCCTCCACTTTTATTTTAAAAACAGTTGATTTTTCTTTTACTTGAATTCGTTCAATTTGTTGATGCTGTTCTCCTTTAAAATTGATTCCAAGTTCAATTGGCATTTCAAACAAGCTACCATCAGTTTGCGCTTGGTTAAGGGTAATTAAAACTTGCTGCTCCTTATAGTCATATTTCCAATTCCCAGAAAGCTCTAAGGCGCCAGGCTTATATAACCATTGTTGAAAAAAGACAGTTAGGTTTTGACCTGATACTTCCTCCATTATACTTTTAAAATCATTAGTTGTAGCGTTGGAGTCCTTGTATTTCTGATAATATATTTGTATCCCCTTCCAGAAATTTTCAGTACCGACAAGCCCTCGTAGCATGTGTAAAATCCAACTTCCTTTTTGATACGTTTGTGAGCTAGTGACATTTTTCATGTTTTTTAAATTGTCATGAATAATCCGGTAATCAGGATTTTTTTCATAAAAAGTGTTTACCCTTTCTTGACTTGATTTAAGTCCTTCCAAGAAAACATCGTGTCCGTATTCATGCTCAATAAAAAGCAAAGTAAAATAGGTGGCAAACCCTTCGCTTAACCAAACATCATCCCAGTCATATTCGGTTACAGCATTGCCAAACCATTGATGTGCAATTTCATGAATAACTACATTCCTCCATCTAATGCTTCTATTTCCAGTGACTGAGTTATCTCCATAGAAAATTGCGGTTGCAGCTTCCATTCCCCCTCCCACACTGTTAGATTGTATATTTGCTAATTTCTCATACGAAAAAGGCCCAACATAATTGCTGTAAAATTCTAGAACCTTCTTTGTAGGCTCAGCAAAATCATAAAAACCAGCATCTCTGTCTTGACGATATACCCAAGTTTGAATTGATTTTCCGTCAAATGTATCTACATATTGAACAGCAAAGTCTGCAGCGCCAAGTACAAATAGCCATGAAGCAATTGGAACAGATTGTTTCCAATGTGTGAGTCGTTTTCCATTAGAAAGATTAGTTTCTTCAATTTTTAATCCGTTAGAAATTACTTGATAATGATTTGGAGCCGTTACAATAAATTCGCACATGGCCTTATCATAAGGGTGGTCGATAGTGGCAAGCCAGCTCCGTGCTTTGTTTGGCCAATTGTCACTAAAAAAAGTGCGATCTCCATACTTATTCTTGCCAATTTTAAGTCCACTAGAAGGAATTCCTTTATATACTATAATAAATTTACTTCTTTGATTAAGCGAAGAAGGGGAAGGAAGTTTTATATTCAAAACATCATTTTCATGACTATAGCTCAATGCTCTTCCGTTTGATGAAACACGACTTACAGCCATGCCCTTGTTGTTTAATTCTTGAGAAGCATTTACTAAATCCAATCTTAAATTTTTAACTCCAGCCCCAAGAAAACGAACATCAATAGTTACATCACAGACAATCTCATCAGTTTCATCAGATAGTTCAATTTTAAACGCATAGTTGATGGCATCAATTTTTGGGTTTTTAGGATAATCATCTGTAAAGGCAAATACTATAGCGTAGTTGCTTGTAACCATTAATAAACAAATCAGTACTAGTATTCTATTTTTTAATATTCTCATAATATTTAGATTGTAAACAGTATAATTACAAATTAATCTTTAAGAGGCAGGGATTTTACCGGACGAAATTCGGTCAGCCCTATTTCTTTAATGGTTCGTTCTACATCTTCTATTTTTGATGGCACAAAATCACTCAGATTTTCAACACCAGTTTTTGTCACTACGGCAACATCTTCTATACGAATATAGTGTCTCTCCTCTGGAATCCATATCATTGGGTCGATTGTAAAGACCATGCCTTCTTGCAATGTAACACCGTGAACTCTTCCCACATCATGTACTGCCATGCCCACTGGATGTTGAAAATGTCCTC
>CAJWCT010000060.1 GCA_913031385.1 uncultured Flavobacteriales bacterium
AAACAGGTTCATCTTTATCCCAAACACCTTTTGTAAGGGAAATATGCAGCTGTTTATTAGTAGTTTGTGCATAAGCTCTGAGTCTAAAAGCTCCAAACTTAGTTTCTATATCAAAATCTTCCTTTTTTTCTATTAAGGAGTCGTGAGCCATTCTGTAGGCAACTAAATCTTCAATTGATATGATTTTTAAATCGAATTTTTTAGCCACTTTTATCAGTTGTGGTAATCTTGCCATAGTACCATCCTTATTCATGATTTCTACAATAACACCTGCGGGTTTAAAACCAGCAAGTCTGGCAAAATCAATAGCAGCTTCAGTATGACCAGTACGTCTTAAAACACCACCATCCTTTGCTATAAGCGGAAAAACATGACCAGGCTTTGAAAATTGATGAGATTTTGTTTCAGTATCTATCAATGCTTTTATGGTTTTAGATCGATCTGCTGCAGAAATACCTGTGCTAACTCCATTTCCTTTATAGTCTACTGATACAGTGAAAGCTGTATCTTGGGGATCTGAACTAGAGCCTACCATTAGATTTAACTTTAATTTTTTTGACAATTTACCAGTAATAGGAGCGCATATAAGCCCTCTTCCGTGTGTGGCCATAAAATTTATAATCTCAGGGGTTATAGCCTCAGCAGCAGCCACGAAATCACCTTCATTTTCGCGATTTTTATCATCTACAACAATAATAACTTTACCCAGCCTAATATCATTAATTGCTGACTCAATTGTATTTAGTTTAAGTTTATCCTGTGCAGACATTTAGAAATCTATAAGATTGTTCAAATATATCGCATTAAATCAACATATTAAAACCTAATTATCTCTTAAAATATTGTAAGAATTTTTCAGTTATTTCACTAATGTTAAGAATGCTCCTATCTTTTGTAGCTCTATTGGTTAGGTAAACACTAATAGGAAACATAATTATTGTTGATAGCCAGCTAGCAAGTATTGGACTTATGCTAGTATCCTCAGCAAGATTTTTAGCAAAGACTCCTACAAAATGATAAGTTAGGAATAGAATAAGTGAAATAACCATAGGAAATCCATAACCTCCTTTTCTTATAATTGTTCCCAGTGGTGCGCCAATAAAGAAAAGAATTATACATGCAAAACTAAGCGCAAATTTATCATGAAGTGACATGAAATGCTTGTTAATATTTTTCTCTCTTCTAGCTTGTATTAACATGTTTGATTTTAGTATACTTATTGTACTGTTAACTGAACTAATTCCTAGATCAAAAAGCTGTTTTTGTTTTTGCGGTTTAAACAGATCGTATACATTTTTGCCTTTAAATTCATCAACTATAGGAATAATATTACTATTTAAGGATTTTGCATTAGATCGATTATGCATCTTTGTGGCAATTACCTGGTAATCTTTCTTTTTCTTAATTACCAGTGAATCAATAGTTGTATTTAAATCTTTCACATTTAACATAGAATATCTGTTTGTACTCTCTTGTTGGTTAAAATCTACATCATTTATCAATGAAAGATCAATATTCAACATATATTCCTTAAAATAGCTTTTTACAAATGGTTTTGATTTGCTTGCCCTATAGTCTTTGTTAATTACTTCATCGTAATAATTTCCATCATATAGTTTTAGCTGTAAAATATCAGAATCACTTTCACTAGTGATTTCACCCGTTTTTGATTTTATTACTGTATAATTTCCAACTTTATTTTTTTTCTGATGGACAATTACATCAGTAAGATATTGACCTTTATTTCCATATTTTTCTTCAACCTTAATATTGAAATCCCCAATTTCGCTAAACTGACCTTCAGCTATTGCCATAGTAGGTTTTACTTTTGAGATATTCTTTCTAAGATTAAGAAAACTAAATTCTGCTGCTGTAACTACATTATTTGAGAAAAAGAAAACAATAATTCCTAGAAAAAGAGTAAAATAGATTAAACTCCTCATAATTCTTTGGAGAGACAATCCAGTAGATTTCATTGCTGAAAATTCAGAGTTTTCAGATAGTTGACCAAATACCATAATACTAGAAAGTAAAATAGCCAGTGGTAAAACTAAAACTACAAGTCTAGGAGAGACATATGATAAAAATTTAAGAATTATATCGAGTTCAAGATCTTTCCCAGCAAGCTCAGTAATATACATCCAAACTGATTGCAAAAGGAAAATTAACATTAAAATGCAAAATGCAGTAAGTAATGTTCTTAAATAGGTTTTAAATATGTATTGGTCTATTAATTTCAATGATAACTTTAATCAAGAATATTCATATAGTAGTCTTTGTATTTCTCTTTGTCAAAAACAAATAGAGATTCTTCCAGGGGCAGATTTACCTCAAAATCAACTATAGCAATTGTTGTTTGCGTATCATTTACTCCTGTTTCAATTACTTTGTAAATCTGACTAAACTCAATATCAACTCCAAGTAATATATATTTAATTTCAGCATCTGAGTCCATTGGAATTAACTTGATATATTGAATCTTTTTTCTTCCAACATATTGAACTATATCCATCTCAAAATTATATCCTTCTTCGTAAAAGTAGAGCATTTTGTTTGGAGTTATCGTACTCTCATCATCTGGGTTTTGAGTTGAGATAGTTACTTCTTCGTCATCTGGGCTAATTGTGTATAGTTTGTCTCCATCAAAAATTCTAGTTACATCTAACATAACAAATTTCCATTTATCATCTTCAGTAACAAAACTTCCTTTGTTAGTCTGATTAATATCCTCTTCTGAGTTGAAAAGCGTATAAGTATAGTTAATATATATATTATCATAACTTTTTATATTTTCAGAAACTTTGTTTAATAGTTTTTCTGCTTCTTCAGAATTCTGACTTATTGCTATAGTATTTGATATAATAGCTACAATAAACAGAAGTATGATTTTTTTCATGTTATAATATTTATTCATTTTCAAGATATTGTTCTAATGATTGAAGATCTGTTATTAAAACTTGTCGTGCTTTACTTCCTTCGAATGGACCAACAATTCCAGCAGCTTCAAGTTGATCAATAAGCCTGCCAGCTCTATTGTATCCTAATTTAAGTTTTCTTTGCAAAAGTGATGCAGATCCTTGCTGGGCAATTACAATTACTTCTGCAGCTTCTTTAAATAACGCATCTCTATCTTCTTTATCTATATCAAGATTTGTGCCACTCTCTTCTCCAACATATTCTGGAAGGTTGTGTGCACTAGCATATGCTTTCTGTGATCCTATGTAGTCAGTTAATTTTTCTATCTCATCAGTATCAACAAAAGCACACTGTAGTCTTATAATTTCGGTTCCTTGTGTAAACAACATATCACCACGTCCAATTAGCTGATCTGCTCCAGAGCTATCCAGAATCGTCCTTGAGTCAATTTTAGAAGTCACCCTAAAGGCAATTCTTGCAGGGAAATTTGCTTTAATTACACCTGTAATAACATTTACTGAAGGTCTTTGAGTAGCAATTATTAAATGTATACCAATAGCCCTTGCTAATTGAGCTAGTCTAGCTAGAGGAGTTTCTACTTCTTTTCCAGCAGTCATGATCAAATCAGCAAATTCATCAATAATAAGAACTATATAAGGAAGGTATTGATGTCCATCATTTGGATTTAATTTTCTTGCCTTAAATTTTTTATTGTACTCAACAATAGTTCTACAGGATGCATTTTTTAATAATTCGTATCTGTTATCCATTTCAATGCATAATGATTTTAGAGTGTAGATAACTTTTTTATTATCCGTTATTATAGCATCTTCAGAGTCAGGTAGTTTTGCTAAATAATGTCTTTCAATTTTATTAAATAAGGTAAGTTCTACCTTCTTTGGATCTACTAGAACAAATTTTACTTCTGCAGGATGTTTTTTGTATAATAATGAAGTTAACACAGCATTTAGTCCTACAGATTTACCCTGGCCTGTAGCTCCAGCCATAAGCAGGTGAGGCATTTTAACTAGATCTACAACCAAAGTCTCATTACTAATAGTTTTACCAATAGCAATAGGAAGTTCCATTTCAGATTGCTGAAATTTTTCTGAAGATATTACAGAATGCATTGATACAATTGTTGAATTTTTGTTTGGAACTTCTATCCCAATAGTTCCTCTTCCAGGGATTGGAGCAATAATTCTAATTCCAAGAGCTGACAATGATAGAGCTATATCATCTTCTAGATTCTTAATTTTTGATATTCTTATTCCTGCATCTGGAATTATTTCGTATAAAGTAACCGTTGGACCAACTGTTGCTTTAATGCTAGAAATACTAATGTTATAGTTACCTAATGTTTCAACAATCTTGTCTTTGTTTTCTTCAAGCTCTTGCTTGTCTATATTTATTTTTTCACTATCGTATTTTTTTAAAATATCTAGTGAAGGGAATTGAAAATTTCCAAGCTCTAACTTAGGGTCAAAAAGACCAAAATTTTCAACTAGTTTATCAGAAAGATTGTCTGTTTCAGATTTCTCTTCAATAATCTTTTCTACCTCAATATCAATTTCATCTTTTATTTTAGATTTTTTAGCAGGCACCTCTTTACTAATTTTACCCACTTTCTCTTGATTAATTATCTCATCTTCAGTTTCAGTATCTGTCTCCTGATTAGCTTTATCAATTGCGCTTTCTAAATTTGAAGAATCTTCAATTTCATCATTTGTTGCTTTTTGTTTTCTTTTAAAAATTGAGGCAATCTGTATATAAAACCAATTCATTCTATAAATTCTAGAAATATGCTCTAATCTTAAATTTAATCTAACAGTCATATATAGCATAGCTAGTATAAACAATAAGAATGAGGTCCCAATTACACCAATATAATCAGTCAATAGATTATTAATTTCATAGCCAATTACACCAGAATAGTTGCCTGAGCTATCTACGAATGCAAAAAAGACAGATCCATATATCATTAGATAAAAACCCCAAAGCCAGTTTTTTATAAGTTTTCTGTTTTTTATCTCTAAAATGATGTGAAGTCCAGACAATAAAATGAGTAAGCTAAATATATATGAAGAAATTCCAAATCCTTGATAAATGAAAAAATAACTAAGAAGAGCACCAAGTTTACTCATCCAGTTTTCAGACACAATATCTCTGCTTGATAATTCAAAAAGCGAGCTTTGATCAATATGGCCAGAAAAAAAATATGATGTGAATGAAATAAAAAATATTAAAGATAGTATTATCAGTGAGCTGCCATAAAACAATTTTTGTGAACTTGACAGCTGTTTTTTTTCTCTTTTTAACGAAAAGGAAAATTTATTTTTTTTACTATTCACTTTAGCCATAAATTAAAGATAGGAACAAAAAACGCAAGTTAATAATCTTTGATAAAACAAGAGTAATTATATCATAAAGTTTTAGCATTAATGATGGTTCTAATTTTTATAGAAAACCCTGCATAAATTAAAGTCATTATTGGACTCAACCAATTAAATATTGCATAGATAAAATATTCAGGAACACTAACTCCTAAAACACCATAATGATATGCTCCACAGGTATTCCAAGGAATCAAAGCAGATGTTACTGTACCAGAATCTTCTAAAGTTCGACTAAGATTTTCGGGAGCTAACCCTCTTTCCTCGTATGCATCTTTAAACATTTTTCCAGGTATTACTATAGCAAGATACTGATCAGAGGCAGCTATATTTATACCTAAGCAACTAATCACAGTACTTACAAATAAACCAAAGATATTTTTTGCCCTATCTAATAATGCACTAGTGATTTTTGACAATGCACCAATTGCATCCATTGATCCTCCAAAAATCATTGCACAAATTGTTAAGTTTATTGTCCATAGCATACCTTTCATTCCACCAGAGTTATATAATCTTACAATTCTATCATTATTAGTTGGTATTTCAGTGTCTAAAAAAACAGAATTAAAAACTGCATTATAGTTAGATGGATCTATAAGATTTAATATATTTTGCTGAAAAATTAATGTAAAAACTACTGCCAAAACAACCCCGCATGAAAGAGCTATAACAGGCCTGACTTTTAAGAATGCAAGAATAATTACTAAAACTGGAACAAGAAATAATATAGGAGAGATGTAGAAATCATTAGATATTGTATCAGACAAAGTTAAAATACTAGACATATCTCCAATTGCAGAAGTATCTATGTTTAAACTAATTAAGCAGAAAACTAAAAATGTAAAAATAAATGTAGGTACAGTGGTGAATGTCATGTATTTTATATGTGTATAAAGATCACCTCCTGCCATTGCTGGTGCTAAGTTTGTTGTGTC
>CAJWCT010000061.1 GCA_913031385.1 uncultured Flavobacteriales bacterium
TATCCGAAAAACTAGATGATTTTATTAAAATTAATGGTAAAAATTCTCTTTACTCTAAAAGGTATTATAAAGGAGATACCATTAAGAACACAAAATTTGCTGAAACATTATCTAAAATTTCTATAAATGGTTCTAAAGCATTTTATGAAGGTGAGATAGCTGAAATGATTATTGATGAGGTTACAGAATCAGGAGGTATAATGACAATTGAAGATCTTAAAAATTATAGATCAATATGGAGAGATCCTGTAAGATTTAAATATAAAGAACTTGATATAATTTCAATGTCATTACCATCAAGTGGTGGAATATTATTGGGGCAAATGCTAAAAGCAATTGAGAATTATGACATATCAAGTTATGGACATAACTCACTTAAAGCTATTCAGTTAATGACTGAAGTTGAGAGAAGAGCATATGCAGATAGAAGTCATTTTATGGGAGACCCAGACTTTATGGATTTGCCTGTTTATGAGCTAATTGATAAAAATTACGTTCAAGATAGAATGGATAATTTTTCTTGGGATAAAGCAACACCATCATCAGAAATCAAACATGGAAATATAGTTTTAAATGAAAGTGATGAAACAACACATTATTCTATAATTGATAAAGATGGTAATGCAGTTTCTGTTACTACAACATTAAATAATAGTTATGGTTCAAAGGTATATGTTGAAGATGCTGGTTTTTTCTTAAATAATGAAATGGATGATTTTAGCTCTAAACCAGGTCATCCAAATTTTTATGGTCTAATCGGTAGTGAAGCAAATTCAATTCAACCAAAAAAGAGAATGCTTAGCTCAATGACTCCAACTATTGTTTTAAAAGATAATAAGCCATCATTAATCCTTGGAACACCTGGAGGTTCAACAATTATTACATCTGTATTTCAAACTATATTGAATGTTTATGAATTCAACATGAATGTTCAAGATGCAGTTAATGCCCTTAGATTTCACCATCAATGGCTTCCGGATGTAATTATAATTGAAAAAAATAGTCCTGATAATACGATTGACTCTCTATTAAGAGAAAAGAATTACAATGTTATCCCACTTCCTTATGATAACGTCTCTGGAATGTATCCAAGATCTTCTATAGGTGTTGTAGATGCAATTTTTATAGATGATAAAGGAAATGTCTCAGGAGGAGCCGATTATAGAGGAGATGACTTTGCTGCGACATTAAAATAGATTATTTTTGCAAAAATCTATTATAGTATAGTTTGAGTAATTCGATTCAGATAGAGGGTGCAAAAGTCCATAATCTTAAAAATATTGATTTAAATATTCCAAGAGATGAATTAGTTGTTATTACTGGTTTATCTGGAAGTGGAAAATCATCTTTAGCTTTCGATACTATTTATGCTGAGGGGCAAAGAAGATATATGGAGACTTTTTCAGCTTATATAAGGCAGTTCGTAGGAAACTTTGAAAGACCAGATGTTGATAAGATTGAAGGTTTGTCTCCAGTAATTGCAATAGAACAAAAAACAACTACTAAAAATCCAAGGTCTACAGTTGGAACTATAACCGATATATATGACTTTATTAGATTGCTATATGCAAGAATAGGTGTAGCATATAGTTATAAATCAAATAAAAAAATGATTAAGAATAATGATGATCAAATAATAAAATTAATCTGTGAGAATTATCTAAAACAAAGAATTATAATTCTTTCTCCTATTATTAGATCAAGAAAAGGTCATTATAGAGAGCTTTTTGAAAACTTTACTAAACAAGGGTTCTCTAAAGTAATTGTTGATGGTGATATTGTAGATATTAAACAAGGAATGAAATTAGATCGTTATAAGGTTCATGATATTAGTTTGGTAATAGATAATCTTTTTGTTGATGATGATTTTGAATCAAAAAAAGTCTTAACAGAATCTATAAAAATTGCAATGAAATATGGAAATGAGACTATTTTTATTTTAGACTCTGAATCAGGTTCTCCAAGATATTTTAGTCGAAATTTAATGTGTCCAGATTCTGGTATATCATACCCTAAACCTGAGCCAAATACATTTTCGTTTAATTCTCCTAAAGGTATGTGTCAATCTTGTTTAGGTCTTGGAATAGAATATGAACTTAATATGAATAAGCTAATTCCTGACAAAAGTATCTCTATTAATGATGGCGGCATATCCCCTATTGGAAAAAAGGATAAATCTTGGATATTCAGACAAATTGAATTAATATCAAAATATTATAAATTTTCTATGGATGATTCTATAAAAGATATACCTAATGAAGGTCTAGAGTTTATACTAAATGGAGGAAAGAAAAATTTTACTATTAATTCTAAGGAACTTGGTTTAAAAAGAGAATATAATATTGATTATCAAGGTATAGAAACTTTTATTAAGGATCAATTAAATAATAATGAATCAAAAAACTTAAGAAGATGGGCACTTAAATTTCTAGATAAAAATACATGTAAGTCATGTAATGGAAGTAGACTTAAAAAGGAATCAATGTATTTTAAAATAAATGATAATAATATTAATGATTTGTCAAATATGGATTTAATTGAGTTAAGTCAATGGTTTGAAGCCTTGGATGGTAAGTTATCAAATAAAGATCATAAGATATCAGAGGAAATCATTAAAGAAATACGGGTTAGAATCAATTTTTTATTGGATGTTGGTTTAGAATATTTAAGTTTATCAAGATCATCTAAATCTCTTTCAGGTGGAGAAGCACAAAGAGTTAGATTAGCTACTCAAGTTGGATCTCAATTAGTTAGTGTTCTTTATATTCTTGATGAACCTAGTATAGGTTTACATCAAAAGGATAATATTAAATTAATAAATTCATTAAAAACTTTAAGAGATTCTGGTAACTCAATAATTGTTGTTGAACATGATAAGGAAATGATCTTAAATGCCGATCATATAATAGATCTTGGTCCAAGTGCTGGATTAAGAGGTGGTGAAATTATATATGAGGGCCCACCAGATAAAATACTTAAAGCTAGTACACTAACATCCGATTATTTAACTGATAGAAAAAAAATAAAAATTCCTGCTAAAACAAGATCGGGGAATGGCAATGAAATTAATATATCTGGATGTAACGGTAATAATCTAAAGAATATAGAGGTTTCTTTTCCATTAGGAAAGATGATTGCGGTTACAGGTGTTTCAGGTAGTGGAAAGTCATCTCTTATCAATGAAACATTATACCCTATTTTGAATTCAATTATATATAGTGGAGCTAAAAAACCTTTAGAGTATAAAAATATTGAAGGTATTAAAAATATAGATAAAGTTGTTGAAGTTAATCAACAGCAGATTGGAAAAACTCCAAGAAGTAATCCAGCCACTTATACTGGTGTATATTCAGAAATTAGAAAATTATTTACAGAAACTATAGAATCTAAGATAAGAGGATATAAACCAGGAAGATTTAGTTTTAATGTTACAGGAGGAAGATGTGAAGAATGTAAGGGTGCTGGAAAAAGAATTATTGAAATGAATTTCCTTCCAGATGTTATAGTAGACTGTGAATTTTGTTTTGGTAAACGATTTAATAGGGAAACTTTAGAGATTAGATATAAAGGCAAATCAATATCAGATGTTTTAAATATGAATGTTTCTGAAGCATGTTCATTCTTCTCTCCTATTCCTAAAATAGCTAATAAATTAAAAACACTACAAGATGTAGGTTTAGGTTATATAAGATTAGGTCAATCTTCAACTACACTATCAGGTGGAGAATCTCAGAGAATTAAACTTGCAAGTGAATTATCTAAAAGAGATACAGGGAAAACTTTATATATATTAGATGAGCCAACTACAGGACTTCATTTTGAGGATATAAGAGTATTATTAAATGTTTTGAATAAATTAGTAGATAAAGGAAATACGATTATTATAATTGAACATAATATGGATGTTATCAAACAAGTTGATCATATAATTGACATGGGACCAGAAGGTGGGAAAAAAGGCGGTGAAATTATAGACTATGGTTCTCCAAAAGAAATTATTAAAAATAATAAAGGATATACAGCTAAATATCTATCAAAAGAATTTAAACAATGAAAGATATCCGTAATAAAATCTTATTTTATTTTCTCTCTTTATTAATCGTTTTAATTAATAATGTTTATTCTCAGGAAACCCATTCATATAATATTGACGCAAAATTAGATATAGAAAATAATATTATTGAAGTTGAACAGTCAATAAAGTTTAAAAATATATCTAATAAAAATCTTACTGAAATATATCTTGAGGATTGGGCAAATTCATTTATTAATAATCAAACTAATCTTGCCTCTCGAATAACCGATGAATATGATAGAAGTTTTTCATTTGCATCAAAAAACAGAAGAGGTTATACTAACCTTGATGAAGTTCAAATTAATTCCATCAATCTAGATTGGTCTAGACTTATAAATAATAATGATGTTATAAGAGTGTCTCTTAATAAAGAAATTAAACCTAATGAATCTGAATTAATAAATTTAAAATACTCAATTAAAATACCTGATGAAAAATTTACAGGATATGGTTATGGAAATAATTCAGATTATTATTTAAAAAATTGGATAATATCCATATCTGCAATCAGTAATAATATTTGGCTAAAACAGTCAAATCTTAATTTAGATGACCAATCATTACAAAAATCTAATTATCTGATAACTCTTGAATTACCTCAAACTCATACCTCAGTATCAAATCTTAGTAACATTCTTGAGAAAAATATACAGGGGCAGACTAAAAGAATAACATATAGTGGCTCAAATATAAAGGAGGTGGAATTTATTATTAAAAAAGAAAATGATTTTAAAAAATTTGTTACCTCAAAATTTGAAATAATTACAGACATCTTTTCTGATTCTAATAATTTAGACGCAAATAATAAAGTAAAAAGAATTACAACATTCGTCGAAAGTTATTTCCCTAAATCTAAAATAAATAAACTATTAATACCTAAAAGAGATTATGATAGAAATCCGTTCTACGGGTTAAATGAACTTCCTAATTTCTTAAGTCCATTTTCAAAAAGTTTTCTTGAAGAGATTACTTTTCTTAAATCATTTATTGATAATTATCTTAATGAGGAAATTAAAATTAATAAAAGAAAGAATCATTTTATTTATAATGGTTTAGCAATATTTCTTGTCAGCAAGTATATAGATGAATATCATAGTAAAGTTAGATACTTAGGTAGATTATCTGGTTTTAAAATTCTAAAAAACTATACATTGTCTAATATACGTTTCAATGAGCTGTTTATGCACTACTATGAGTCTATACAAAGACTAAATCTTCATCAAAGTGACCTGCAATCTGGAGAAACACTTACAAAAGCAAATTATAATATTTCTTCACCATATCATACAGGAATTGGTTTATTATACCTTGAGAGTTATATAGGAGAAGATAACTTTAAAATATATGCTTCCAATAAAAGATTATGAAGACAAACCTACTACTCTTATCAATTCTAATGCTTACTGTAACAGCCTATGCACAGGTAGGAATTGGCACAACCAATCCTGATCCTTCTTCTGCTATGGAAATTTCCTCCACCGAGGCTGGAATGTTGACTCCTAGAATGACCACTGCCCAACGAAATGCCATTGCAAGTCCTGCTACAGGTTTATTGGTGTATGATACCGATTTGGATTTATTTCATTTTTATGACGGAACCGTTTGGGAGCCTTTGGGTACTGCTGAAATTAGGGATAATTACAAATTGGTGAAAAGTGTGGCCGATTTGACAGACGAACTTGTTGCAGGGGGAGGTGCTATGTATCAATTAAACACTAATTTTCTTTATGAAATTAATGGAACTGTTGTGCTTGACTATCCTGTAGACCTTAATGGCGCTTATGTTGAAGGTGTAGATTCGGGAGAGGATATTTTGTTGAATGCTTCAGGTAGTACCATGTTTACAGGTGCTACAGGGGGAAGTTTACGAAACCTAACCATTAGTGGAGGAGGCCAACAAATTTTTTCACTCACGGGCGGAACACTTGTAATTAACAATAGTATTATTTCGGGAGGATCTT
>CAJWCT010000062.1 GCA_913031385.1 uncultured Flavobacteriales bacterium
CCAATTTTATCAGCTAATGACCTTAAATTTCTATATTCTGGTCTAAAATCATGACCCCATTCACTTATACAGTGAGCTTCATCTATAGCCAATAAAGGTATATTGTTTGATTTAAGAAATTCAATGTTAGATTTCTTTGAAAAAGATTCTGGAGCCAAATATAAGAGTTTAGTAATCCCTTTATTTACATCATCCTTCACTTTTTCTTGTTCATCCTTATTTAAAGTAGAATTTAAAACATGAGCTATTCCATTTATATTAGAAAGACTTCTTATATGATCAATTTGATTTTTCATAAGGGCAATAAGTGGAGAAATAACAACTGTAGTACCTTCTTTTATAAAAGCAGGCAACTGATAGCATAGAGACTTACCACCACCTGTCGGCATAATGACAAATGTATTTTTACCCTCACAAATGTTGCTAATTACTTCTTTTTGTAGTCCTTTGAACTCATCAAAACCAAAAATTTTTTTTAATGAATCATAGATAAGGCTATCATTAATTTTCATTTGATCACTATAGTATATAAGTTTTTTATACTACTATTAAGATATGATATTATGATAATTTTAAGAAATTCTTTAGTAAAAATTTTGTTTTTTTGTATAATATGTTGTGTTTGAAATTTTGAAACAATTTTTTGAATACATAAATAACAAATTTTGAAAGAAAAAAAATCTATTTTAAATTATGCCAGAGAAACTATTGAACATCAAGCTAATAGTATCAAAAATCTATATAAACTATTAACTAAAGATTTTGAAAAGGCAGTAAACTTAATAAATAACACTAAAGGTAGAGTTATTGTAAGCGGTATAGGTAAAAGTGCAATTATTGCTCAAAAAATTGTAGCAACATTTAACTCTACAGGAACCCCTTCAATTTTTATGCATGCTGCAGATGCAATTCATGGTGATTTAGGACTAATACAAAATGAAGATATCATTATTTGTATTTCTAAAAGCGGGAATACTCCAGAGATAAAAGCTCTAGTTCCTTTTATTAAAAAAACAAATAATAAACTTATAGCCATTACAGGTGAAACTAATAGTTATTTGTCTGAAAAATCAGACATTGTAATTAGCAGTTATGTCGATAATGAAGCATGCCCTAACAATCTGGCTCCTACAACAAGTACTACTGCTCAACTTGTCATAGGTGATGCAATTGCTGTGTGCCTAGTAAAATTACGAGGATTTTCTCCAAATGATTTTGCAAAATATCATCCTGGAGGAACCCTAGGAAAAAGACTCTTCCTGAAGGTCAAAGACTTAATTGACACAAAATCCCTCCCTAAAGTAGATGCTTCAGATTTAATGAAAGATGTAATTATAGAGATTTCTAATAAAATGTTAGGAATTGCAGTTGTGCTAGATAAAAATAAAATTGTTGGCGTAATAACTGATGGAGATCTTAGGCGTCAATTATTAAAAAGTCAAGATATTTCTAAGGTTAAGGCTAATGAAATTATGAGTAAAAACCCAAAAATAATCAACAAAAATTTGCTTGCAACAGAAGCGTTATTAATAATGAAAACCAATAAAATATCTCAGCTTATAGTCGCTGAAAAAAACAAATATGTTGGAGTTCTCCACATTCAAAGTCTAATTAAAGAAGGAATAATATAGTGAACGACAATAAAGTTGATAGCATGTCATTTTTAGAGCATCTTGAAGAATTAAGATGGCATATACTTAGATCAATTTTTGCAATTATTATTACAGGTATAGTTTGCTTTGTAATGAAGGATTTTATATTTGACACCATAATATTTGGTCCAAAAAACATGTCATTTCCAACCTACAGATTTCTGTGCGAAGCCGCTACTTTTATTGGTGTAGAAACTAATTTCTGTGGAACAGAATTCCCATTTATTATTCAAAATAGAACAATGGGTGGACAGTTTTCTGCTCATATATGGACTTCAATAATTGCAGGCTTTATTATATCATTCCCTTATGTCTTGTATGAATTATGGAAATTTATTAGTCCTGGCTTGCTTGAAAATGAAAAAAGCAAGTCTAAGGGATTTATTTTTATTTGTTCTTTATTATTCTTTCTAGGAGTAATTTTTGGATACTATGTTGTAGCTCCTCTTTCTATTAACTTTTTGGGTGGTTATCAAGTTTCAGATCAAATAATGAATGAAATTGATATTAGTTCATATATCGCTCTGGTAAGATCTGCATGTTTAGCATGTGGAATTATGTTTGAACTTCCTATAATAATATTTTTCTTATCCAGAATTGGAGTAGTTACTCCAACATCATTAATAAAATATAGAAAATATGCGCTTTTGATTGTTTTAACTTTTGCTGCAATTATTACCCCGCCTGATATAGCTAGTCAAATTATTGTTGCAATTCCTGTTATGATTTTATATCAGATAAGTATATTTATTTCAAAATTGGTTTTAAAAAAACAAAATAAATGATCTTAAGAGCTGAAAATTTAATGAAATCCTATTCTGGAAAGAAAGTTGTAAAAGATGTGTCACTCCAATTAAAACAAGGTGAAATAGTAGGGCTTCTTGGCCCTAATGGTGCTGGAAAGACAACCTCATTTTATATGATTGTTGGATTAATTAAACCTAACTCAGGAAAAATATATCTAAACGAAAAAGATATTACTAAATTTCCAATGTATAAAAGAGCTCAATCAGGTATTGGGTATTTAGCTCAAGAAGCTTCTATTTTTAGAAAAATGACTGTCGAAAATAATATTTTAAGTGTACTTCAACTAACAAATTTGTCAAAGAAAGAACAAATAAATAAAATGGAATCTTTATTAGATGAGTTTGGATTAGCCAATATAAGAAAAAATAGAGGAGATCTTCTTTCAGGCGGTGAAAGAAGGAGGACAGAAATTGCAAGAGCTCTTGCAACGGACCCTCTATTTATACTACTTGATGAACCCTTTGCAGGTGTAGACCCATTAGCTGTTGAAGATATTCAAAAGATTGTTACTGAACTAACAAAAAAAAATATTGGTATACTTATTACAGATCATAATGTAAGGGAAACGTTAGCAATCACTGACAGAACATATTTAATGTTTGAAGGTAATATCCTAAAAGATGGTAAACCTGAAGAACTAGCTAATGATGAAACAGTTAGAAAAGTATATTTAGGTAAAAATTTTGAGTTAAAGAAAAAAACTTAATGAGATTTCATTTTTTTTCTACCTATAGCAAAGTAGGAAACCATATAATAAATTACTAAAATTACTGGGATAGAGAGAACACCTCTGAGAAAAATAAATAGCACTGCCGATAAAACAATAAGCAAATATCTATATTTATTAACTCCACTAAATTTAAAATCTACAAACTTTAAGTTTATTAGCTTAAATCTTGAATTAAGCAAATAACAACTTAATGCTGTAATAATAATTAAAAAATTATTGTTCAAAATAATTTCTTTTACAAATGAGTCTATGTTAGGTAATTCAATAATTAACATTAGGGATAAAATGAACAAAGTATTCGCTGGAGTTGGCAAACCTTTAAAATATTTTAAATCTGTATGAGATAGGTTGAAAATAGCAAGCCTATAAGCAGAAGCCAATGTTATAGTAAAACCAAGAAAAGGTAGATATGGATCAAATGAAACTTCCATAAATAGCTTATACATTACTATTCCTGGGACTAAACCAAAAGAAATCAGATCTGCTAATGAATCTAATTGGGCGCCTAATTTACTTTCCAAATTAAATTTTCTAGCAATTAATCCATCCATAAAATCAAGAAATAAAGTTAATACAATAAGAAACGAAATACTTTCCATTGGAAGATTTCCCTCAATTAGCAGCAACGTAATAATACAGCCTAAAAAAAGATTGAAAAGTGTTAAAATGTTAGGAAGTATTCTCATAAACAAAATTGAGAGTTCATTACTAATATAGTAACTTAATAAATAATATATTTAATAGTTAATGAATTTTAGTTGTTTTTATATTATTATAACACAATAAGCAAGTCATTTAGAAGTTTTTATTGATATCATCAATAATGAAGAAGGTAGTTTTCTTATTATTATTTTCCATTCTAGGAGTAAATGCACAGAATAATTCAAAATATTCTAATGAATTTTTGAATATTGGTGTAGATGCTCAATCAATTGGCATGAGTAATGCTGTTGTATCTAGTACATCTGATGTTAATTCCACTTATTGGAATCCAGCTGGTTTGCTACAATTAGAAGATAAGCAGATTTCTTTAATGCATTCAAACTATTTTGCCAACATAGCTACTTATAATTTTGTTGCATATGCAACGCCGATTGATGATAATTCTGCGCTAGGCTTTTCTATGATTAGATTTGGAGTTGACGATATATTAGACACAACACAATTAATAGATGATCAAGGAAATATAAATTTTGAAAGAATTAACTTATTTTCAACTGCAGATTATGCTTTCTTATTT
Source organism: uncultured Flavobacteriales bacterium (assembly GCA_913031385.1). Taxonomy (GTDB): domain Bacteria; phylum Bacteroidota; class Bacteroidia; order Flavobacteriales; family Flavobacteriaceae. The sequence goes on from CAJWCT010000062.1 coordinate 4,430, forward strand.
TCCTATGCAAGAAGATTAAAGCTTAAGAATTTAAACTATGGAGTTAATATAAAAATAATTAGAAGAATAATTGGTGATTTTTCTAGTTCTTGGGGTTTTGGAATGGATTTTGGAATACAGTTTAAAACAAACAATAATTGGAGCTTTGGCTTGATGGCAAGAGATATTACAACTACTTATAATTCTTGGTCTATAAATCAAGATAGATTAGATGATATCCAAAATGCAATTGAAGGTCAAAATCAAGAGATGCCCAATGGAACTGAAATAACTATTCCAAAATTGCAATTAGGAGTTTCAAAACAACTGGATATTAAAAATAGTTACACTTTATTAGCTGCATTAGATCTAATGCTTAAATTTGAAGAAAATAATGATATAATTTCAACTAATTTTGCTAGCATAAACCCTGCAATAGGTATAGAACTTGGTTATGTTGACTTAGTTTTTTTAAGATTAGGTATGGGTAATTTCCAAAATGAATTACAATTTGATAATTCAAAAGAACTTAGTTTTCAGCCAAATTTTGGAATTGGTTTTAAATACAAAAGTATTGAAATGGACTATGCATTTACTGATATAGGGAATCAAAGTATTGCTTTATATTCTAATATCTTTTCATTGAAATTTGACCTTAATTTATTTAGATAATACTATGATAAAAAAAGTTCTATTAATCTTACTATCAGTATTTATCCTAGAGATAGATGCACAAGAAAATGTAAAAGAAATAGATCAATATGAAATTAGCCTAATAACTGCTGGACCGGGAAATGATTTTTTTTCTGCCTTTGGTCACTCTGGCATCAGAGTAATAGATAGAGTAAATGATTATGATATAATTTTTAATTATGGTGTCTATGACTTTGATGCTCCTAATTTTTATTTGAACTTTCTAAAGGGAAGACCTATATACAGCCTTGGGATAAACCAGTTTGAAAACTTTTATAGAAGTTATGTAAATCAGTCTAGACAAATAATAGAACAGAAATTAAAT
>CAJWCT010000063.1 GCA_913031385.1 uncultured Flavobacteriales bacterium
ATGATGTAATTATTTCATAGCCATTTTCATGATAATGGTTTAATTCTTCTTTTATGTCTCCTCTGAATTTAAATAACCTTGTTCCTAAATCTCTTTCAAATTCTTCTTCCCCGAAGATTTCAGAAACAGTTCCTGTAGCTTGTCTTCTCCATATTTCAAATTGAAATAATCTATCTTTCGCAGCTAAGTAACCTTGCATAAAAAAAAGATCATTTTCATTATTTGCATAAATATGATTTAAACCGTATTTATCTCTGAGCACTTCAACTTCTTCTTCTAAACCAGAAATCTTTTGATTGTTTGAGCATGAGACTGAAGTAATGAATATTAGAAGTAATATTTTTTTCATACTTAAATATAAAAAAAAAGACCCCAAATGGGGTCTTTTATAATAAGATTGAATTTTTTAATCCCAAGATGAACTCATTTCAGGCATTAACATTAAATGACGAATTCTCCTTCCATCAGGCATTAGCGATGCATCAACAGAATCGGAATCTTGATCATAAGCTTCATTTCCATAAAGCTCATTGTATTTTTCAACCATTGCTTTATAAGGCTCACCATAATCAGCTGTTTGTCCAGCATATCCATTGTGATGGAACCTTACTTGAACCCAATTACCATTACATCCAGATACACAGTACATAACATTCATTGCTGAACTATATCCAGTTTCAACCATAGCTTTTTTAACTCTTTGTCTAAATCTCCAAAAGTCTTGTTCACCAGAATCTTTATAATTATAATAAATTACTCTTCTAAGATTTCCTGACTGACCTTCTGGTACATGAGATAGATTAGCATTTCGCGCCCATATTCTATTAGCACCTTCAGTATAATATGGTCTTGCATATTTATTCCAATAAGCTAATTCTTCCTGACTAGGATCTGAATCAAGTTCATCAATTGACTCCATCCATCTAACTCTAACAAAATCTGTCGCATTAGGACCAGTTAAAATTTGAAATGTGTAGAATTGAGGACTTCCTTCACTATTATTGTATTTCTGAGTTTTTTTTGCAACTCCATCCATAAACTTACTCATTTGGCCCTCTTTTACCTCAAGCAATCTAGCTTGACCAAATTGAGCATTTAAAGAAGTTAAAAATAAAGTAGTAAATAATAATAAAAATATTTTTTTCATTTTAGATTTATTTAAGATTAAGACACTAATATATAAAAGGATTATTATTTATTCTTTTTCTTTTGCTTCTTTTTATTTGATTTTTGAATTGAAGCTTCTAAGATAAGGTTAGAGTTTTTTTGCTTGTGCCTTTAATGTATCAATTTTTTTAGCAGAAAAATATTTGAGTATCATAATTGCTAATCCTAAAACAAATTCCAAATACATCATAGAGTCGAAATAGGCTCCCGCAGATCCCAAATCTATTCTTGACCACAACCTTCCCAAGCCGGCAAAAATCACGAGTAGCCCCACAAAGTAAGTTAGGTTACCTGTTTTGTTAACGTTTATAGTAGCCCAGGTAATTAAAAATCCTAAGGCAAAATAAATGCCACTCACAAATCGCAAAATATTATCTAAAATGAGTTGGGGCGGAACGGTGTCCGGTAAATATCCATGTGCTCCCTTTATCAATATGTTCATAGATCCCACAAAGCAAATTAACGCTCCAAGACCCATCAAAATTCTTAATGTTGTTTTCATTTTAAATTTATTTAAGATTAAGCTGTTAATATATAAAAGGATTATTATTTATTCTTTTTCTTTTGCTTCTTTTTATTTGATTTTTGAATTGAAGCTTCCAGTTTAAGATTATGATCTTTTGCTTGAGCCTTTAAAGTATCAATCATAATTTCAATTTTTTCAATATCAGCATCTTCAGGTACTGTTATTTCAACATTAATTGAATCGGGGAACTTAAGTGAAATGCATGAATTAAGTGTTATTAATGCAATAATAATTGGTAGTAATTTTTTCATTTCAAATTGAATTAAATTTTTACTAAGTAACAATAATTTTTTTAAATTGTAATATGAAGATGCTAACACCAATAGTAATACTATGTGCTTCAATAGCTTTTAATACACTAGCTGTATTAATGATATTAGATATTATAGATCATTTTATAGATCCATACATAATATTGGGGATTGGACTTCTTTTATTTATATCAACTTTATTTTTTATTAAAAGATAACTTAAGATGAGAGACTTTGTAAACTATGGAACTTCTATTGATATTAAAATACTAATATTAGTAGTAGTTGTAATTGCAATTTGGAAATCTATAAAGTGGATAAAGAAAATAAAATAATTGTAAATTAGAGTTTACCTAAAAAAAAGAATATGAAAAAATTAAAAAACATTTTATTGCTTATTGTAATGCTGATATCAGTTACTGTATTTTCTCAAGAATTATCGATAGAATCTAACCTTAGTGGTCTTAAATTAAAACTTGGTGAGGAGTTTACTCCTGATTCTTATGCTTTAGATAGAAATGGTGAGAAAATTATGTGTGCAGGTGTAATCTATTATAATAAAAGAGGAGTTTTTAGTAGAGCAGATGCAATAACAGTTGATCGTGAAGAAGGAAAAATAATAGCTAATAAGCCCGGAATCCATGAGGTTGTAGCTTTATGTGTTAGTCAAGATGGACAAAGGTTAAGTAGGACTTTTGATGTAGTTGTTGATTATCCAAAAACTGAAGAAATTAAAATCACATTAGGAGGAGATAAAATATACGCTGACACATATGTTCCCCTTAATTTTGAAGTAATTGATGAAATGGGGTATAAAAGGGATGACGTCTTATTTAAGCTTAATTCATCTAATAATGTTTTAGATGTTGATAGTTATAATAATGTAAAAGCTATTAAACCTGGCTCAGCCTCTCTTGAAGCTTCATATGATGGTATTTCCGCAAAAATTAAAATAAATGTTTTAAAAAATCCAGTATCTAAAATTGAGATTAGTTCTAATATAGATGTTGCAAGAACTGGAGATGTGGTAAAATTTAAAGCTGTCGGCTATGATTCAAGAGGTAGGGAGATTAAAAATCTACCTTTTGAGTATTCTTTTTCAGGAAAAGCAATAGATAAAACTACTACTGCTTCAGGTTTAATACTTGATGATGGAAGATTTGTTGCGGAAATAATAGGAGACTATTTAATTACAACATCTTTAGGTAATATTTCAGCTTCTAAAAGGTTAAAGGTAATTGATAGAGGAGTAGAAAGGGAGATTACAAAAGTAGGTAAAGGAGTAGTAACTGATAAACATACTTCTGATTTTTGGGTGTTTGAAGGCATTGATGGAAGAGATTATGCTGTAACAGGCACATGGGGTGCTGATGGTACATCTTTTTTTTGGGATGTAACTGATCCATCTAATCTTAAAAAGATTGATAGTGTTAAAGTAGATGCAAGAACTGTTAATGATGTTAAGGTCTCTGAAGATGGAAGAATATCTGTAATTAGTAGAGAAGGTGCCTCTAATAGAAAAAATGGAATAATAATTATTGATGTGTCAAACCCATATGATGTAGAAATAATTTCAGAATACACTAAAAATTTAACAGGAGGGGTCCATAATGTTTTTATTTATGATGATCATGTTTATGCATTAAGTGGTGGTCAAAAGTATTATATAATAAATATAGAAGATCCTAAAAACCCTTTTGAAGTTGGGATGTTTGAAGTTGGGAAAGAAGGGCAGTCAATTCATGATGTGTGGGTTGAAGACGGGATTGCATATTCATCAAATTGGAGAGATGGAGTTTATCTTGTTGATGTTGGTAACGGTATAGCTGGTGGATCTCCTTCTAACCCAGTAGCATTTGGTAATTATGATTACCCAACGGGTGCTCATCATGCTACATTTCCATTTAAAAGTAAGTCAACAGGTAAGTTCTATACTCTGTTGGGAGATGAGATATTTCCAGATGGTGTTGATGAAAACAACCCTAATATAACTGCTGGATTTGTCCATTTTGTTGATTTTTCAGATCTAGAAAACCCTAAAGAAGTTGCTAGGTACGAATTACCAGGACAAGGATCTCATAACTATTGGATAGAAGATGATGTTTTATATGTTGCTATGTATGGAGGAGGAGTTAGGATTGTAGATATTAGTGGCGATTTAATTGGGGATCTTTATAGACAAGGAAGAGAGATAGGTTATATTATGACAGGCACTTCAAATGGTTATATACCAAACGCTACTATGTCTTGGGGAGCTCAATTATATAAAGGATATGTTTTTTATTCAGATTGGAACAATGGGCTAGGAGCTTCAAAAGTTTCTAAATTAAAGCCTGATACGTCAAAACAAAATCAGTATATAAATAATGTCCCTTTAATTGATTAAATGAAAAAGATATTAATTTTCATTTTTTCAGTTTATACTAACTCTCTTATCTCTCAAGACTATTATATATATGTAGCGGCAGAGTCAGAAGACGAAGTTTCATTAATAAAATTTGATGGAACACAGGCTTATGAGAAAGAAAAGATTCAAGTTGGAATTATGAAAACTGAAATTGAAGGTCCTCATGGAATAACTGTTGATCCAAATGGTGAATATTGGTATTTATCTTTAGCTCATGGAAACCCTTATGGAAGTTTAGTTAAGTATTCAACAGAATCAAATAAACCAATTTCTAAAACTAAATTAGGGTTATTCCCTGCTTCTATGCAAATATCCCCTGTAACAGGACTGCTTTACTGCGTTAATTTTAATCTTCATGGAGATATGAAGCCAAGTTCAGTTTCAGTTGTGGATCCTGATACAATGACTGAAATAAAGAAGATAACAACTGGTTCAATGCCTCATGGATCTAGAATTTCTCCTAATGGTTTATTTCAATATTCAGTTGCTATGATGTCAGGTGAGTTATTTGAAATTGATGCATTAAGTCTTAAGGTAAATAGAGTCCTAAATCTAGAATCTAAGATTCATAGAGAAGATTCTCATGAATCAATTATGATTCATTCAACAGTTAAGCCAACATGGGTAATACATCATCCTTCTAAGCATTTTGTCTATGTTGCAGGGAATGGTTCAGATGAGATTATAAAAGTTGATCTTAAAAAATGGGAAATAACACAAAGAGTTAAAACTGGAAAAGGACCTTATAATCTAGAGGTTTCCCAAGATGAGAAATATTTACTTGCTAGTATAAAAGGAGAAGGGAAGACAGGTGTTTGGAAACTTAAAGATTTGAGCTTTGTGAAGAATATTGAAAATTCGGGAAGTGTATCACATGGTGTTACGATTTCCCCTGATAGTAAATATGCTTTTGTGTCACTTGAAGGTGTTGGAGGTGAACCTGGAATTGTTGACGTAATTAGCTTAAAAAACCTTAAAGTAATAAGTTCAGTTAAAGTTGGAAAGCAGGCGGGAGGAATAGCTTTTTGGAAAACAGAAGATTAATATCTTTTATTTATTTTTTAACAATAA
>CAJWCT010000064.1 GCA_913031385.1 uncultured Flavobacteriales bacterium
CAATAGAATTAACAAGTATACTTTAGGGAAAAATACTCAAGGAATCTGTAATTACCTTAATAAGACAGAAAAAGGGGAAATTAAAGTAGCAATAGCCTATGATTGCAGAAATAACAGCGAATCTTTTGCTAAAATTGTTGCAGATGTCTTTTCTGCAAATAAAATTAAAGTATACATCTTTAACCAGTTAAGACCAACACCTGAGCTGTCTTTTGCTGTAAAAGCCCTTAATTGCAATTGTGGTATTGTTTTAACAGCGTCTCATAATCCACCTGAATACAATGGATACAAAGTTTACTGGGAAGATGGAGGTCAAATTGTTCCACCAATAGACAAACTATTGATTGAAGAAATAAATAATGTATCATTTGAAGAAATAAAATTCAATAGTAAAGCTAATCTTATTGAGACTATTGGTGAATTAATTGATGAGAAGTTTATTTCAAGTAGTATAAAAACTGGAAAGGTTGATAAAATCAATTCTCGGGAAAATTTGAAAATTGTTTTCACCTCTCTTCATGGAACATCTTCTACTATTATGCCAAAAGTATTTGAAAAAGTTGGCTACAAAAATGTGTTATATGTAGAAGAGCAAATGGAACCAAATGGTGATTTTCCTACAGTAGAATCACCTAACCCAGAAGAAAAAGAAGCTTTATCATTAGGATTAGATTTAGCAAAGTACAGTAATGCAGATATAGTTATAGGAACAGATCCTGATGCTGATAGACTTGGTATTGCTGTAAAGGACTTAAATAACGATTACATCCTACTTAATGGCAATCAATTAATGGTTATAATGATTGATTTCCTTTTAAATAATTTAAAATCAGAAGATAAATTAAATACTAGACAGTTTATAGCTACAACCATTGTCTCAACACCACTAGTAGGAAAAATTGCTAACTATTATAATCTTGACTGCAAACTTTGCTTAACAGGCTTTAAATGGATCGCTAAGATGATTGAAGACTATCCTAAATCAAGTTTTCTAATTGGAGGAGAAGAAAGTTATGGAATGATGATAAGTGATTTTGTAAGAGATAAGGATGCAATAACAGCTAGCCTATTTGCATGTGAAATTGCTAATTATTTAAAAGAAAATGGCTCATCAATTTTTAACAATCTTATTGACATATATATCAAATATGGGTTATACAAAGAAAAATTAGTCTCGATAACAAAAAAAGGGAAAGAAGGTAAAATAGCAATAGAAAATATTATTGATGGCTTTAAAAATAATCCTCCTAAAAAAATTGGTGGATCTGAGGTAATTTCTATATATAACTATGAAAAATCCCAAAGATTAGATTTGAAAACAAATAGAGTGACTAAAATAAATTTTCCAAAATCTAATGTTATTGAATTTAATACTGCTAATGGGACTAAGGTAATTTTAAGACCAAGCGGTACTGAACCAAAAATCAAAATGTATATTAGTGTAAATATTAACCTTGAATCTAAAGAACAATATTTAGAAAAGAATAATTTTTTAAATAATAGAATTAAAGCAATAATTGAAGAAATTAATTTATAATGAAGAACTACTTTAATAGAATATTTAGATATACCCTCCCTTATAAAAGGTTTTTTCTGCTAAACATTTTTACAAATATTTTTTATGCGTTGTTTGGCACACTATCTATGATATCTCTTTTCCCAATGCTTAAAGTTCTATTTAATCAGACTGAATCTTTAACCACAGAGCCTATATGGGTTGGTATTGGCGATATAGGCAACTATGCTGAGGCTTATCTTAATTATTTTGTTACTATAAAAAAAATTGAAGGAAATAATGATGTGCTGATCTTTATGGTCTCAATAATAATTGTCACATTCCTGCTAAAAAATCTCTTTAATTATTTATCAATGTTCTTTATTACTTTTTTAAAAAATGGTGTAATAAAAGATTTCAGAAATGAGATCTACAATAAAATAGTAAAACTTTCTATGTCTTATTATTCGGAAAAGAAAAAGGGAGATATTGTTGCTAGAATTTCATCTGATGTTCTAGAAATTGATAATTCTTTTTTATCAATATTTGAATTAATAATTAAAGAGCCGTTGATGATATTATTTACCCTTATATCAATGTATATTATAAGTCCCGAATTAACTGGATTTGTTATAATATTTATTCCCATATCAGCCATTTTTATATCAGTTGTTGGTAAATCATTAAAGCGCCAATCATTAAAAGTTCAAAAAGAGCAAGGTTTATTTATTTCACTGGTGGATGAGACCTTAAATGGACTAAAAATTGTAAAAATCTTTAATGCTGAAAATGCCTTTTCAAGAAAGTTCTCTGAATCAACAAAGAGATTATATAAATTCTCAAATAGTGTTATAAATAGGAAAAATCTAGCAGGTCCTTTGAGTGAATTTTTGGGAATTTGTTCTATTACAATTATTCTATGGTATGGAGGAATGATGGTGCTAAAGGAAAATTCACTAGATGCCAGCACATTCCTAGTTTATTTAGGGTTAGCGTATAATATTCTTACCCCAGCTAAATCACTAAGCAAGGCAAGTTATAAAATCAGAAAAGCTTATGGTGCTGCTGAAAGGGTATTTCAAGTCCTCGATGATAATAGATTTATCAAATCTAATGAAGATAATGCTTCTCTAGAAGATTTTAGTTCTAGTATCAACTTTAATAACGTTTCATTTAGGTATGAGAGTGAAGATGTAATAAAAAATCTATCGCTTAAAATTAAAAAAGGAGAAACAGTTGCATTAGTTGGGCAATCAGGTAGTGGAAAATCTACAATTGCTAATTTAATTAGCAGATTCTATGATATATCTGATGGTGAAATTAAAGTTGATGGAAAAAATATTAAAGAAGTGAATTTAAAATCACTAAGAAAATTAATTGGTTTAGTAACGCAAGATTCAATTTTATTCAACGATTCAATAAAAAATAATCTATTAATTGGGAAAGAAAATGCTACTGATCAGGAAATAATTCAGGCTCTTAAAATCGCCAATGCATGGGAATTTGTTAAAGAATTACCAGAGACAATTGAAAGTAATATTGGAGATTCAGGGAATAAACTCTCTGGTGGTCAGAAACAAAGACTTAGTATTGCAAGAGCTGTATTAAAAAACCCTCCAATTATGATCTTAGATGAAGCCACCTCTGCACTAGATAGTGAGAGTGAGCATCTTGTACAAATTGCATTAGATAATGTAATGAAAAACAAAACTTCTCTTGTTATTGCTCACAGACTTTCAACAATTCAAAAGGCAGATAATATTTTAGTATTAGATAAAGGAAAAATTATTGAGAGTGGAAAACACAAAGATCTAATGGATAAAGGAGGTATCTATACTAATCTAGTCCGCATGCAAACAATATAATTTAATTAGTTGTTTAAAAAATAGTGAATAACTAATTCATTATCCCATCTTATTTAATACATATTTTATAATAAATAAATTAAATTTGATTTTCTATTTCTCATTACTTTAAATGATACTTTTTTTTGATAATCGTGAGAATATAATTTTTGCTGTACAAACACAAAAACAACTATCAAACTCTGATATTAATAAATTATCCTGGTTATTTGGAAATTCTTCCTTGGTAGATTCAGATATGATTAAAAGCACCTATTTAGGCCCTAGAGCTGTAATGGTTTCTCCATGGAGTACTAATGCTGTTGAAATGACTCAAAATATGGGAATAAATTATATAAATAGAATTGAAAAATATATTAAAATTGATCGAGATTTTAAAGAATATGATCCTATGTTGTTTGAAAAATTTACAGAGCTCAACCAATCTATATTTATAATAAACATTGATCCAGAGCCCATAAATCATATTGACAATATTGAATCTTATAATGAATCTGAAGGTTTATCATTAAGCAAAGAGGAAGTTAATTATTTACTTAATGTTTCAAATGAAATTGGAAGAAAACTTACAGATTCAGAAATTTTTGGTTTTTCACAAGTAAACTCTGAACATTGTAGGCATAAGATCTTTAATGGTAAATTTATTATTGATGGTAAAGAAATGCCTAACAGTCTCTTTAAAATGATTAAAGAGACTTCAAAGATAAATTCAAATAAAATAGTTTCTGCTTATAAAGACAATGTCGCTTTTATAAAAGGCCCTATTGTAAACCAATTTTCGCCAACTAGATCAGATATAGCTGACTATTATAAATTAAAATCATTTGAATCCGTTATATCTTTAAAAGCTGAAACACATAATTTTCCAACAACCGTTGAACCATTTAATGGAGCTGCAACTGGATCTGGTGGAGAAATTAGAGATAGACTAGCTGGGGGGAAAGGCTCTATACCAATGGCTGGAACAGCAGTATATATGACACCTTATTCTAGGTTTAATGAATATTCATGGGAGAATTTTGGACTGGGGCTACTGGCGATTACAATATGGCTAGAATGGAACTCAGGAATCTTGCTGTCCATGGATTTGAGTTGTTTTCATTATTTTCTGAATCTGTTTCCACATTAAGTAAGACGTCATTGGGAGTTGCTATCTGGATTCTGTTGTTGCCACCGCCAGCTATCTTCACACATCTGCTGGAGGTTGTATTGTGCTTCCCAGTTTAGATGCTGTTTTGCAAATTGTGGTGATGTCCAGCTCTCGGCAATGTCGCCTACTCTTCTCTCTACAATTTCGTAGGGCACCTCTCTTCCACTGGCTTTCTCAAAACTGTGTACCATTTCAATGACGCTACTTCCTTTGCCAGTTCCGAGGTTGGTGATTAGTGGGTTATGGATGGTAGGTGTTTCTATCTTTGTCAGGTATATTAGTGCTGCTATGTGGCCTTGTGCCAAGTCTACTATATGAATGTAATCTCTGACTCCAGTTCCATCTTTTGTGGGATAGTCGTTCCCAAAAATTTTGAGTTTTTTGCGTTTTCCCGCTGCCACTTGGCAAATGTAGGGCATTAGATTGTTGGGGATGCCATTTGGATTTTCTCCAATTTTTCCGCTTGGGTGTGCGCCCACTGGGTTGAAATAGCGTAACAAGGCGATTTTCCAGCTTGGGTCTGATTTGTGAACGTCTACTAGTATCTCTTCTATAAAAAGTTTACTCTGTCCGTATGGATTAGTGGTTCCTCCAGTAGGGTGGGTTTCAGTTATAGGTAGGGTTGTTGGATTGCCATAAACTGATGCTGAGGAACTAAAGACGATGGTTTTTACCTCTGCTTGTTGCATCTCTTCTAAAAGAGTAATGCTTCCAGCTATATTGTTGCTGTAGTATTGGAGTGGTTTTTGGGTTGATTCTCCAGCAACTTTGAGACCGGCAAAGTGGATTACGGCATCTATTTTGTAAGTTTTGAATATTTTATTTAATTGTTGCATAATTGTAACACTTTACAAAAATTGGCGTTTTTACTAGGTTTTTGTACCTTTAAAATTAATTTTAATATAGC
>CAJWCT010000065.1 GCA_913031385.1 uncultured Flavobacteriales bacterium
TTAATTAATTTGAAAATTTGTAGTCTCTTAATTTTTATATTTATTTCAACAAATTTGTTGTACTCTCAGAATAAATATGAGTTCATGAATCTGTTTAATGCAGATCATAATTCTGAAGTTTCTTGTTATAGAATACCTTCAATAATTACTGCATCAAATGGAGACTTAATTGTAGCTATTGATGAAAGAGTTCCATCATGTGGAGATTTGAAATGGAGCGATGATATAAATATTGTAATGAGGAAGAGTTCAGATAATGGTAATACATGGACTCCAATTAGGACTATAGTTGATTACCCTAAAGGAAAGTCTGCTTCTGACCCTTCAATGATTTTTGATGAAGTAACAAATACAATTTTTCTTTTTTTTAATTTTATGAATCATATAAATGAAAAAAATAAATATTATCTCAAATACATTTCATCAAGTGATTATGGGAAATCGTGGTCTGATCCGGTTGATATTACAAATCAAATTTCAAAAAAAAACTGGAGTAATGACTTTAAATTTATTACTTCTGGTAGAGGTTTTCAGGCAAAAGACGGAACCCTTTTACACTGCTTGGTTAATCTTCAAAATGGAACCCATGTTTTTGGAAGTAAGGATAATGGAAAAACATGGTTTATTTCAAAAACACCTGTCACTCCAGGAAATGAATCAAAAATAATAGAACTCTCAGATGGAAGTTGGATGGTAAATTCAAGAGTAAATAACTCAGGTTATAGATACTCTCATATTTCAATTGATTTTGGAAACACTTGGAATTCAAAAAAAGAAATAGATTTAATTGATCCTGGATGTAATGGTAGCTTAATTAGATATAATCATAATAGTCATAATTTATTATTGCTATCTAATATTAATGACCAAAAAGAGAGAAGAGAATTAGTGATTAGGTATAGTTTGGATGAAGGTAATTCTTGGTCAGCTCCTAAAATTATTTATAGAGAGGAAGCAGCTTATTCATCTATGGCAGTATTACCTAATGGTGATATAGGATTATTTTTTGAAGCTGATAATTATAGAAAAAACCTTTTCACTAGAATCAAACTTGATGAAATTTTAAATTTGTAGAAACATGGTAAAATATTACCTTTCACCATTCAAACCTCATCATTTTGTTGGGGTTTTACCATAAATAAATTTCATATCAGGAAGCTCTGTAAAATAATAGTGAATCCATATATAAATATGTTGGAATAAAGCAGCTAATAACGCAGCCTTAGATTGCAATAAAATTCCTGGGATCCATAACAATAAGAAAACAAACTTGTACATCCCATTTGAGGTGTATTTAAAGATACCTTTTCTTACAAATGGGACATCTTTAAATTTTTCTGGCTCAAAGTGATCATATCCAAAAGCTTTATTTATACCAAAGTATTTAAATACTGAGTATTGACCATAAATTCCAGGAATAAGTAGAATTAAACAAATTAAATAAGATAGATTGTTTCCTATATTAATTGTCATTGCATTAGAAATAGATAAAATGATAATTAAAATTGGTCTTAAAAGTATAAGCATAGTAAAACCAATTTTATAAACTTTAAAAGCATTTTTAGCAAAAATTTTACTTAAGCCTTTATAAAATAATTCATATCTCCAACAAATTAAAACATATGTTTGATGTGCAATTGCAAAAAATATAGTTAGATATAACCACGATTGACTATCTATTTTCCATAAGCTTCCATAAAAGACATTTTCATTATATTTTATAAAAAAATTAACTCCTAATAACAAGATAAATAGTGATAAAAGATGCCATATTTGTTTATAGAGTATTTTCACATTAGAGGATATTAGATAATAAAATAAATAGTAATTTTTAAAATTCTCTATATGGAGAATTTATAAAATTATTGGCTTTTTGTTCAAGAAATTTTGCTGTTGTATTATCCCAATGAAGGGTTTTATTTGGAAATCTTCCGGCAATTACTCCAAGTAATATAGTTTCAGTTAATCTTGCAGAATATGAAAATGGCGCTGAACATTTTCCTTTTCCTAGACATGAATCTATAAACTCATGATAGTGTGTATATGACTCTTTACCATAATCTCTAATAGGATTACTTGTAATTTCTCCACTTTTTTCAAATGAAGAAACATCTATTTTTTTATATTTTCCGTTAACTATTAGTTTTGGTAATTCCATAAAATGAGGCAGTAATAAACTACCTTTTTCACCAATAAACATAGCCCCTTGATTAGGTAGTTTATCATTGTTAGGTAATTTTAAATCTTTATGAATTTTTGGTGCACCTTTTCCATCCTCCCAAACCCATTTTAATGTGTCTGTCGTATATTTAGTTCCAGGAAATTTATATGTAACATAATTTTTTTCAGGGAAACCAATTCCATTTGGCTTTCTACATTTATTTTTTATTGTAGTAGGTACATCTAGTTCAAGTGCATTGTAGGGAGTGTCAAAAATATGTACTCCCATATCTCCTAGAGTGCCACAACCAAAATCAATCATTTTTCTCCACATAAATGGATGATAAATGTCCTTTTTGTAAGGTCTTTTACTAGCAGTCCCAACCCATAAATTCCATTCTAGGTTTTTTGGAACAGAATCACTTCCTAATGGTTTTGGCCCATCGTATCCCCAGTTTTTTGGAGACCACGCTCTTACGGTACTTACTTTTCCAATGATTCCTGACTGAATTAATAAAGTAGCAAGCTTATAATCATAGAATGAATGAACTTGTATTCCCATTTGGGTTACTAGTTTTTTTTCTTTAGCAATTTTTCGCATTTCTCTAGCTTCACTTACATGATGGGTTAATGGTTTTTGACAATAAACTGCTTTATTCATCTTCATAGCCATTAATGAGGCTGGAGCATGAGTGTGATCTGGAGTGGATACAATTACTGCATCAATTTGAGAATTCATTTCATTTAATAGAATTCTATAATCTTTATATGTCTTTGCTCTTGGATATGATTTGCTTGCATTATTTAATATATCAACATCTACATCACATAGTCCTACTACTTCTACATTTTTATGAGATGCGATATACTCTAGATCAAATTTTCCCATTCCACCAACTCCTATATGTGCAGTTCTAATCATAGTTTTTTTTGTATTAGATAACATATCTAAAGGTAAGATAGTTAATGATGCTAATGCAAGAGAATCTTTGATAAAATCTCTTCTTTTGTAGTTTTTCATAACTATAATTTTCTAATTTTTATATTTCTAAACCATAGCGGGCTATCGTGATCTTGCAGTCCAATATATCCTTTTTTAAATGCACCATATTTCTCTGCATCTTTCCATTTACTTTTACTTTTTCTATTATACCAATCTTCAGACCATGGAACAAATGAAAGAATCTTTTCACCATTTATCCAATGTTCTACTTTTTCAGGGGTGAATATAATCTTTGATGTATTCCATTTACCAGCCGAATTAATAGTTTTGTTATTATTAGGAGAATACATTGCATAGTCTGCACCAGCTTTTTGCCATTGCTCAAGGGTTGCATTATTTATTTTCTCCCAACCATCATCATCTAATAGCTGGTATTCAGGACCTACTTCATAAGGAGTATTAAAACCTTCTTTTAAATGATAAAATACACCACTATTGCCTCCTTCTGGAAGTTTCCATTCTAGATATAGTTCAAAGTTCTCAAATTCTTCAAGATAGTAGATAATGTCACCACCACCTTTCATATCTTTTTCTAATTGCAAATTAGTGTCAAATGTTAATACACTATCTTTTATTGTCCACTTGCTAGGCAATGATTCTCCATTATATGCTCTCCATCCTTCAGTAGTAGTTCCATCAAATAAATAGATCCACTGATCATCTGCCTTTGAGGATTGAGAACCAAATACAATCATAGCATATCCTGCTACTAAAATCATACCAATAATTAATAAATTTTTATTCATAATATATTATTTTTCAACTCCTGGAAGATTAACTGGTTTAGATTGGTGCCAATAGAAATAAGGAGCCTTTTTCTTTTTTGGATATACCTCATCTAGATTTGATGCATCATAAAGTCTTCCATCTTTCATTACCATTTCAACTGTATTTGAATTCCTTATATTTTCCAAAGGATTTTTACCTAAGATAACTAGATCAGCAAGTTTCCCTTTTTCTATGCTTCCAAGATCATCTTCAAGACCAATTGCTTCAGCTCCAAGTATACTTGAAACTCTAAGAGCATCATGTTCTTTCATACCCCCAGATTGCATACTCCATAACTCCCAATGATAACCTAACCCTTGTAATTGTCCATGAGATCCTACTCCAGCAATTCCACCAGCTTCAACAAGATCCTTTACAAAAACACCATGATCTTCAAAAACATGTTCTTCCTTCATAAACCATCCAGCATTTCTTCTTCTTGACAATGCATCTAGCTCTGATTTTGGAGTATAGAAATTAAGTTTTGGGTCTCCATTTACATTTTCAGTTGCATAATAGTAATTTTCAGCCCATGGACCTCCATATGCTACAAGTAATGTTGGAGTATAAGCTGTTTTTGATTCTGCAACTAATTTGGTAAAATCACCATATAGTGGATAGACAGGAAAACTATGTTCATGCCCTGGATATCCATCTATAATTTGAGTAATATTTAATTTAATATCCAATGCTCCTTCAGTGGTAGGCATTAATTCTTGTTCTCTAGCCGCTTGAATAATCCATTGCCTATGTTTTCTATTACCCGTCCTATACATTTTAATTGTTTTCGTATTGTAGTATTCAGAATATTGTTTAAGAATTTTTCTAGCTTGTTTTAGGTTTTTAATATTATATGCCCAATACCCAACCCCTGGACCTGTTGAGTAAATTCTAGGTCCATGAATCATTCCTGCATCAACCATGTCTGCATAGGTTAACACATCAGTTGTAGCTGTTTGAGGATCTCTTGTAGTTGTAACTCCATATGCTAGATTAGCAGCATAAACCCATACTTGATTTTTGTGCATACCCCATGATGGCCACATATGTGCATGTGTATCAATAAATCCAGGAACAACTGTTTTTCCTGTTAGATCAATTACTTTGGATTTTTTGCTCTCTTCAATTGAACCAGTTTCACCTACACTTAAAATTCTATTGTCTTGAATTAAAATATCTCCATTTTCAAAAATTTCATATCCATTCATTGTAATAACTCTTGCATTTTTTAACAGAACATGACCTTTTACATTGTCTTTTTTAGAATATACAGCTATCCTAATTTCTTTAGCTTCATATATTTCTTCATCTTCTTCATCTTCTTCATCTTCTTCATCTTCATCTTCATCTTCATCTTTTTCTTCTTCTTCTTCTTCTTCTTCTTCTTCTTCTTCATGCTCT
>CAJWCT010000066.1 GCA_913031385.1 uncultured Flavobacteriales bacterium
TCTATAAAAAAAGCATTATTTAAAGGGAATACTTTTATTTGGTTTGAAGATATGATAGCTGGAAAAGAGGAAGTTTTATCATCAATAGTTGATTCAAATTTAAAAGTAAAAAGTAATGGATATGTTAGTGAGACAACATTGCTGGAAATAAGTTTAACTAATTTAAGTAGTGTTCCTCTTAAACTAAGCTATATTGGAGACTATACATTTCACCAATATTCAGATTTTTTAGAAGTGCCTGCAAAAAAAACAATTACAGTTCAAGTAAAAACAGTTAATAAATTAGAATCGTTGTTGATGAAATTTAAGATTCTTAATGCAATAATCGGAAGAAAGAAAAACCTTCATATTAGTTATAACTTGAATATTCACTAAAATTTCACTAAATTTTTATTAGTTAATTATGGCTGAAAAAAAAGAATGGAGACCACTACCAGATTTTATTACTGTCAAGGATAGTAAAATTGAAGGTTTAGGAATCTTTGCTACTAAGGAAATTAAAGAAGGTACAGACCTTGGAATTTCTCACGTATATGATGATAGATTCCCGGATGGATATATAAGACTTCCTATAGGAGCATTTATTAATCATCATGAAATGCCTAACTCTAAGGCAATTCTTAGTGAATCAGACCAATTACTTGGTAAAATAAAACACATAAGGATTATCACAATAAAAGATATTGAACAGGGGGAGGAAATAACACTTGATTATATTATAAATAAATTAGATAATCCTCTTTGGGAATTCGAGTATGAGGTTTCTCAATAATTAATCAACTTTTTTCCCAGCCAACTCAAACATATCTGCAAGATATCCAGTTACCTCATCACCCTCAACATATAGTTCAAAGAAAACAGCATATTGGTTTTGTATTAACACATCAATATAAAGAATATCCTCTTCTATCTCGGTTCCATTAACAACAATACCTTCAGCTAGTTCTCCAGACAGGGATTCAAATACAGAGGTCAGTCCATCTTCATCTTCTTTAACAGTGAGAGACAATATCATATCACCTGACATTGGTAAATCAAAAACTTGAAATTCAAAAGTTCCAAGAAATTTTTCGTTTGGATTATTACTTTCTGCGACTTGAGAACTAGGAGCTAGCAGTGATCCGCAAGATAGAATTGAGATACTTAAAAGTGTAAGTAATATGTTTTTCATAATATAAATTTTGTAACAATATAGAAACAGAAGTGTTATAATCCAATTAAATATTGAAACTTCACAAAAAATTGAGATTGATTAACTCTCATAGGATCAAAATCTTCTGGATCAACATTAAAATCATGAATTGAATTTTGATTACCCCCAATATAGAATATTGTTGATGGATTTGGATTCCATTTTAATAAAGGTTGGATAAAGAATGTTTCATTAAAATCATTATACTCTGAAATAATCCTGAAGCTTAAATCATTATTAAACTGATAACGAACGGCTAACCTAGATATATATCCACTAAAAAAATTATTGGATTTATCAAGTCTTTCAAGTTTAGCATAATTAATTGAAGGCTGAATATTAAAATTTTCTCCAATTTTATATTCTAATGAAATATAAGCAGACCTTTCCCTTCCAATTTCTGGAATATCTTCATTATATGCAATTTCCCTTCCAAAAGTAAACTTTGTCACAAAAGTTAAATTCGATGTAGGGAATCCCAGAATTGTCAGATCCGATTTTCCCACATTTTTATAATCAACACCCAGATAATTTCTTAAAAAATTTATATCGTAATTATACTTTATTTCTGTTTTTCCAACGGTTACAAATGATAAATCAAAATCAAGATTTCTAGATTTTAAATCATTATCATAATTATATGTAATGTCCCCTTTGAGGCTAGTTTCTAATTTTGAGATAATCCCTTCTTCAAATAAGCCTTCATAGCCCTGTGAGAATGTTAACCATTTTCTATTATTTTTTGGAGTAAATCCAACATCCGCTCTATATCCAGGTGTAATACCCCTATAAAAAAAAGATGAATCCCAGTGTTCTGTTTGTCGTGAAAATCTAAAATATGTAGCACTTCCACTAAACTTTTCACCATCAAGTCTTACTGTTTTATTTAAAAATGTATCATCACTATCAATCCAATCTTGGATTGGCTCTTTGTTAAAGTTTTTAATTAATTCAAATTGTATTCTCCAGATTTTATTAATAGTAATTAACCCATCTATACCAAACAAATTTCCATAGCCTCCACCTTCATAGAATCTATTTGTTGTAAAAGCTCCAAGTTTAGTTCCAGAATTAAATAATTTTTGATGTCTAAATGCATTTACATAGCTTACTGCTCCATCCCCAATATATGATTTATCCTCCCCACCTATTAGATAAGGTGAAGTTTGATCTATAGCTGTCAACATTATAGAACCAGAGGATTCACCTTGATTAATAATTTTCGAAGATATCGAAGGAGAATTAATTGTTCTAGAGTAAAATGCACCATCCATAAATTTTAATAAGTCCATTCCCTTGTTAAAAAATGGTCTTAGTTCAGGATATTGAAGAGCATAAGCAGAGTTTATATCTAGTTGCGTTTTATCAGCTTCTACCTGAGAGAAATCAGGATTGATTGTTAATTCAAGTGATGCAGAAGAGGAAAGATCATAACTTACACCAAGACCAACCTCGCCATTTATCCCCTCAAAATTTATAGGATCATTAAGTGAACTTTCTCTTTCTCCAGAAAGATTTCCAGATATGTATGGTAATAATTCAACTTTCCTTTTATAAACTACATCTTTCATGATAAGCCTGTCTGTTACTTGACAAGCCCAACAAGGATCATTTCTATCAAATCGTTGACTTTGACTTCTATGAAATATGCCGTCAATAGTATAAACTCTAGAAAGATTGAAATGCCAAATTTGATTTTTCCCTTTTGGATATGGAATTGAATTAAGAGGAATTTTAAATTCTAGGATATATCCATCACTTACAATATTGCCTTTGGTTTCATATATAGTATTATAATTTGGATCAAAGGCGTCTTCTTCAGTTGTTGCATTTTTAACTCTAATATCAAGTTGGCTACCATAAGCATTTGCTCCAATTATATAATTAGCTCTAGCATCTTTAAAAGGGTCAAACCTGATAAAAACAATATCTTCATTTTGATACTCAACTTTATCTCTTGGTCTAATTTGTCCTCTAATATTTTGAGGGTCCGCATAAGCTTTAATACCAAAATAAAGATACGAATCAGTATAGGTTACATATACATCAGTTTTAACTTTGGTAGGGGTATTATCTCCTGGTTCTTGTTCATATTCAACCGGAACCATAACCCCAATGCTTTTTTCTTCTTTTGACAGTACACCATCAATAATAATATTAGACTCATCAGCTTTTAAAAGAATAAAATCTTTTTGACTATAAAGTGAAGACTGTAAAAAAACAACGAGAAAAAGGAGGGTGACCTTTGGCATAATAATCGGCTAAATTAAAAAAATATTTTTAATCTAATACCTGTAGGTTTTCATTTTGTCAATTTTGATCACACCTTCATCTATCCATTCATCAATTTGGCCACTTTCTTCCCATTTATCGATTGTATCATCAAGAACCATAAGATTAAAAATGAATAAAATAACACCTATAAAGAACAAGCCAATTAATCTATTTGAAAAATTGTTTTTATTAGTGAATAAAACCTTTGTAATAATTATAATTATAAATAACAATGCTACTATTAGGAATGAAAAAATGGATAACTGTAGATAAAATGGTAATTCAGCAATTATAATAGATAGATTAATACCACTTATATATACACCATCAATACTTCCAATTATAAAATCTTGATAACCCATTAAGTTGATAGCTCCCAGTGTAAAAACTATTAGAAAAACAATTATAACAATTGAAAAAACAAATAGTATAAAGCTTAGTAATATTTTTAGGACAGGTATAATTATACTAATTATACCAAGTATTATTGGTCCAATTATTCTAAAGGGGAATAAAATTATTTTTACAAATAAATTTTCCTTACCATCTTTATTAGGAAGCTTCTCTTTAAAAAACTTTTCAATATTTTCCAAGGTAAGAGGGTACCCCTTCATATTCATCTTTTCACCAACTGTTTTTGCCTCTGGAATTGATACCCATAGAATTAAATATGCTAATATTCCTAAGCCACCAAAAAATATTGATAAAATAAAAAACACTCGAACAATAGCTGGATCTATTCCAAAATAATTTCCTAATCCATATGCAACTCCACCCAAAATTTCATTGTCACCATCTCTATACAATCTTTTATTCTCATTTATTTTACCACTGTCATTTGCAGGAATACCAATCCAAAAAATTAAATAAGCAATAAGCCCAAATCCTGTGAATAGAGAAACAATAAAAATTAATCTGAAAATAATAGGATCGACACTAAAGTAATTTGCTAATCCTGAAGCGACTCCAGCAATGACTTTATCACTGGTATTTCTGTATATCCTTTTTCGTTTTCCTGTTGTTTTGGATTCATTATTTTGGTTATTGAAATCATTTGTGTCAAAATCATTATAGGCTTCCTTAAAATCATCAAGAGTCCCCATTTCTTTAATTATATTGTTTATATCATCAATATTTAATGATTCTCTATTTTTTAATATTGAATTAAATTTTTCTGAAATTCTATTTTCAATATCTTGAAAAACATCATCATCAATATTTATTTTTTGAAAATATTTTTTTATTGACTCCAGATATCTAGAGAGTAAGTCATAGGCATCCTCATCTATATTAAAAACTCTACTCCCAATATTTATATTTAGTGTTTTTTTCATTTTAATTTACTTTAATCATTAACATTCCTTCATTAATATTTGCCTCTATATCATAAGGAACTAATTTATCATCATCAAAGACCCAATATGCAGTGTCACCAAATTCAATATCCTGTTGATCACTAGTAGCATCTAATATTAAACAGCCTTCTTTATTTATATACCAATTAAACACTACTTTACTTTCTGTTTTTTCATCTGTAATGACTATTATTGAAGCAGTATTATTTTTTTTAAAATCGATTAATATTTTTGTCTTATCTAAGGCTTTTTCAATAATCCCAGAAAAAGTTCTCGCAGCTAATTTTT
>CAJWCT010000067.1 GCA_913031385.1 uncultured Flavobacteriales bacterium
TCGCAGCGTTTGGACTCCCCATTCCAAAATTAATTATAGTAATATTATTCGATGTAGCAGAAGGCATGTGCCTATCTTCACCATCTTTATTGCATTTCATTATTTCTGAAAATACTTCAACATATTTATCGAAGTTTGTAAGTAAAATATATTCACCAAAAGCATTCAGTTCGAGACCTGTGTAGCGAACTAGCCAATTGTCAACAATTTCAGATTTTGTTTTCATTTATAATGCCTTTTAGATAGGTCAAAGGTACTATATTTTAAACAATTTGTTTGAAATTCAGCTACTTAAAGTCTACTTTAACAATAACTTCATTCCTTCGATTAAAGAACTTGTAAGGACTGTCGTAGTATAGAATTTGAGTAGGCTTAATCGATATAATATTCTTAGACTAAAGTGTCTCTTTTAAGTTGTTTTTATAAAGTTTTTCTTTTTTGTTATTGCTAAATCTAATAAAATTTCATAAAATTTTCTGCAAATATTTTATCCAAATAAAAAATCAATTTATCACAATCTTCTTGATTAAAAATAATAGGAGGTTTAATCTTAATAACATTTTCATTAGGCCCATCACTACTCATTAGAATACCAAATTCTTTCATCCGATTTACTAAATAATCAGCATGATCCTTTAAAGGGTTTAATTTGTTGTCTACTAATTCAATTCCTATAAATAAGCCTTTCCCACGAATATCTCCAATTATTGGAAACTTTTTAGCAAGAGATATTAATTTATTTTTTAAATACTCCCCAATTAAAAGAGCATTCTTTTGAAGATGATATTCTTTAATAAAATTTAATACTTCTGTTGCGATTGTGCAAGAGACAGGGTTCCCTCCAAATGTGTTAAATAATTCCATTCCATTTGCAAATTTATCAGCAACTTCTCGCGTACAGATTACGGCTCCAATTGGATGGCCATTTCCAAAAGGTTTTCCAATTGTTATTATATCAGGAACTACATCATGTAGTTGGAACCCCCAAAAACTTTCACCTAATCTTCCACAACCAACTTGAACTTCATCTGAAATACAAATTCCACCAGCTTTTCTAATATGTTTATAGGATTTTTTTAAAAACCCATTAGGTAATTCAACTTGACCTCCACAACTAATTATTGGTTCTATAATAAACCCTCCAACTCCTCTGCCTTTTGAATGAATATTATCAACACATTTTTTTACCTCTTTGGAATATTTATTGGCAGTGTTTTCCCCTCTATATTTTCCTCTATAAGAATCTGGAATTGGAATTACATGCGTGTTCTTTGGTGCACCTTTTCCACCTTTTCTGTCAAATTTATATGAAGAGATATCTACACATTTATTAGTATTCCCATGATAACCCCATTGTGAAACAATCATATCTTTTTGACCTGTAGATTCTTTTACCATTCTTATTGCTAATTCATTTGCTTCACTTCCTGAATTAACAAAATGACAAACAGATAATTTTTGAGGAAGGGTTTTAAGAAGTTTTTCTGCTAGTGTATTTATGCTTTCATGTAAATATCTTGTATTAGTATTTAGAACAGCCATTTGTTTTTGACCTGCAGTTACTATAAATGGATTTTCATGTCCTACATGAGCGACATTATTAACTGTGTCAAGATATAGTCTCCCTGTATTGTCAATTAAATATTGACCTGCACCTCTTACAATTCTGATAGGATCATTATAATGGAGTTTTAAGCTTTTACCAAGATGTTTCTTTCTAAAATTAATTAGCTCAGGGATACTAATCTCTTGTTTTGAATCAAGACTTTTAGATTTAAAAAATAAGTTTGGATCTGGACATATTTCTTTCCAAATATTTATTTGATTAAAATACATCACGCCAGGAAAATCAATTTTAAAATCCATCATTGATAACATTATTTGAAAATGAAGATGAGGCGGCCAGTTTCCATTTTCAGAATAATTCCCTAGTTCTGAAATTTTATCTCCTTTTTTAATTTTATCACCAACTGAATGTATTGTTGCGCTTTTGACAGAGTTGTGACCATAAAGTGTATAAAAATTGAAGTCTTTAGCTTTATGCTTTAAAACAACTAGGCCTCCATATTCTTTATCTCCAGCATCATTTGTAGCTATTACTACTTCTCCGTCAAATATTGAATGAACAGGAGTTTTTGAAGGGAGCCAAAAATCTAAGCCTATATGTATTGTTCTATTTTCATTTCCAGAATTACCACTTTTCTCATATTTGTCTGTTGTGTATAAAGCTCTTGGTTCTAAATAACCACCAGCTAAAATTTTATCAGAGAACTTTTCTTGAAGTCTCTCAATTTTATATTGAAATATTTCAATATCTCCAACTTCGCTAGGCTCAATAAATTTTGTTGAAACACTTAAGTCTATATTATAGAATTTAGTCTTTTTAACAGAGGGAAATAAATTTGAAATAGGAGTCGATTGCTTTAAAGCCCAAGATTTAAACTTTTCGTAATTTGGGTGTGAACTATAACCACATGAATTCCTAAAATTATAAGTTGCAAATTCAGAGCTAATATTATACCACTTGTGTAATAATTCCCAAGCGTGTTTTTCACTGATCAGAAGATATTTGTTTCCAGGCTCTTTGGTTTTATTGATTGCAGATTTTGTTACTGATATTACAAGTCTCATTGCAATAACATTATATAAATGATCAATCTCATTCTCTTTTAATGGATAAGTATTATGGTATCCTGATAATACAGATAATGCAGTATCTAAAGGATCATTCTGGTTCATAATTGCATATGTACATGCTATTCCAACTTCATTAATTATTTGAGTATTTATAGCATCTCCAAAATCAACTATTGACTTTACAGATGGATTAATTAGATTTTCTGAAACGATAATATTATTGTCATTTATATCATTATGAATAATAGATTTTCTAAGCTGGTTGTATTCGTCTTTTTTAGATTCAAACTCTTTATGAAAATATTTTAATATTTTTTTTTGATTATTATTAAAAAGATTAAAATGTTTTTTTGTCCAAAGTGATTGAGCTATATCCCATTCAAATTTTCTATGAGCTATTTTATGATTAAGACCATCTAGTAACTTAGTTATCATTCCACTTTTTTCTCCTAAGCTGAAATATAAATTATCTAGGTGGGGATTAACAGAGTTCCAAAGTCTTCCAGGAATCCATGTTAGAAGCCTAGCTGTCCTTTTAGCTCCAGAACCATCTTCAATTTTAGATATTTCTTTCTTTTTTTTATTTAAAACAATTTTAGGAATAGGGAGATTCTTTTTTTTGGAATTAATGAATTTTAAAATTTTAATTTGAAAGTCTAGATAATCTGCAGTTGTATCTGGTCTTGAAATTTTTAATATATAATCTTGAGAATCTTTAGTTGAAATTTTATAATTAATATCGATTGCTCCCGGAAGCTTCGATGCAGATCCTTCAATACCATATTCCATTTTAACTATTTTTTCAACTTTTTTTGTTGAAAGCACTAGTTTTTTATAATTCATCATATAAAATTAAAAAAATGCTTTTAACTTCATGGAAAATAAAATTAATTATGGAAAGGATGGGTTTTCAGTTGCAATGGTATATAAAAGTAATTAATTCGTATTCTGATTTTAATGGTAGAGCAAGAAGAAAAGAGTATTGGATGTTTACTTTATGGAACATTATTTTTGCCCTTTTGGCTAGTTTATTAGATTATTCCTTTGGTATTGTCTACCCATTGGTGGGCTATGGCCCATTATATATTGCATATGCATTATTTGTTCTTGTTCCTGGTATTGCAGTTGCAGTAAGGAGACTACATGATACCGGGAAAAGTGGATGGATGTATCTTGTTGCATTTATTCCCATAGCAGGATTTATTTGGCTATTAATACTTTTAATCAAAGAGGGAGATCAGGGAAACAATGCTTATGGAGAGGATCCTAAAGAATTATAAAACTAAGGAGCAGGATTAGGAATTTTTTCTTGAGCTAGATTAATCTCATCAATTATTTCTTTAGATAGTTTAGTGTTGATGCTATCTATATTCTCTTTTAGTTGTTCCATATTTGTTGCCCCAATAATAGTACTTGTAACAAAAGGCCTGTCGTTAACAAAAGCTAATGCTAATTGTGTTAATGTTAGATTATGTTTCTCAGCAATTTGGTGATATAACTCAGTTGCATTTTTACAATTATCATTTGTATACCTAGCCATCGTTGGGAATAAGGTAAGTCTGCTATTTTTTGGAACATTTCCGTTTCTATATTTTCCTGTAAGTACTCCATATCCTAAGGGAGAGTACGCTAGTAGTCCAACATTCTCTCTTTTACATATTTCTCCTGAACCTATTTCAAAAAGTCTATTTAATAATGAATAAGGGTTTTGAATAGTAATCATTTTTGGAAGTTCATTTTTTGAATATTCTAAAAATTTCATTATTCCCCATGGATTTTCATTTGAAAGGCCAACATGTCTAACTTTTCCAGAATCTATAACTTTTTTCAATTTTAGAAGTATTTCCTGAAAATTGTCCTCCCAAGAGTCATTAAAATATTTAAAATTCCTGTTCCCAAAATAGTTGGTTAATCTTTCAGGCCAGTGTAATTGATAAAGATCAAGATAATCTGTTTTCAGTCTCTTGAGACTTTGATCTAATGCGGCTTCTATAGAATCATCTTTAAATCCAGTTTTCCTAATATGAGCTGTATAGTCTCCTGGCCCAGCAATTTTACTAGCTAATATTATTTTGTCTCTAGATTTTCTGCTCTCAAGCCATTCGCCAATATATACTTCTGTAGTCGCGTAGGTGTCAGCAGATGCAGGAACTGGATAG
>CAJWCT010000068.1 GCA_913031385.1 uncultured Flavobacteriales bacterium
GGAGTAGAGGAATCGGAAGGTCTATTTGTAAATCATTTGCTGAGAATGGATGTAGTGTTGCTTTTACGTATAATAGATCTAAGGAAGCTGCAGAAGATCTAGTTGAAGAATTAAAAAAATATGATGTTAAAGTAAAGTCTTATAAAAGTGATGCATCTGATCATGATAAATCAGTTGAGCTTATAGATAATGTTATCTCAGATTTTGAAAGAATTGATGTTTTGGTTAATAATGCCGGAATAACGAAAGATAACTTGTTAATGAGAATGAGTCCATCTGATTTTAAAGATGTTGTGAATGTTAATTTAGGCTCTGTCTTTAATTTAACAAAATCATCAATTAAAATTTTTCTAAAACAAAAGGAGGGTTCTATAATAAATATCAGCTCTATTGTTGGTATAAAAGGTAATGCAGGACAGTCTAACTATGCTGCTTCTAAAGCTGGGATTATTGGTTTCTCAAAATCAATAGCTTTGGAGTTAGGTTCTAGAAATATTAGATGTAATGTTATTGCTCCTGGTTTTATTGAAACAGACATGACTGATTCTCTTTCAGAAGATGTATTAGAAAAATGGAAAGAAAGTATTCCACTCAAAAGGAGTGGTAAACCAAATGATGTTGGAAATGCATGTGTATTTTTAGCATCGGATTTATCCAGTTATATAACTGGTCAAGTTCTCCAAGTAGATGGAGGCTTGTTAACTTAAATAATTTTTAAATATGAAAAATTTACCAAATATAGGATTGCCTATTATATTAATGTCAATTGTACTAATCATTTTTATCTCCAGATCATCTGTTAATATTGGTTATGGAGAGGCTGGTGTTCTTTTTAAAACGCTTGGTGGAGGTGTAGAGATTGTAAAACCTCCAAAAGGGGAAGGTTTTAGGATAATTGCACCCTGGAATAAAATTTTTATTTATGATGTTAAACAACAAGAGGTTCTTGAGAGCATGCAAGTTTTGTCTTCTAATGGTCTTGAAATTAGTTTAGATGTTTCTATGCTATATCAGCCAAAATATGATAAGCTTGGACTTCTTCATCAAACTAAAGGGATTAATTATTTAAATACTGTTTTACTTCCTACTGTTAGGGCTGTAGCGAGAAGTGTTGTCGGTAGATATACACCAGAACAATTATACTCAACAAAGCGTGATGCAATTCAAAATGAAATTTATGAAGAAACTAGGGATAATGTTGATTCTCAGTATATCCAGTTAAATGCAGTACTTGTAAGAGATGTTAGTTTACCTGCTGCAATAAAACAAGGTATTGAGAGAAAGCTTGTACAGGAGCAGGAAGCGCTTGAATATGAGTTCCGTTTAGTAAAGGCTGAACAAGAAGCTGAAAGACAAAGAATTGATGCTGAAGGTAAAGCTAGGGCAAATAGAATATTAAGTGCATCACTGACTGATAGAATTCTTCAAGAAAAAGGAATAGAGGCTACTCTTAAATTAGCAGAATCGCCAAACTCTAAGGTTGTAATAATAGGTTCTGGTGATAATGGACTTCCTATAATTCTTAATAATAATTAACAATATAGACTTAATTTCTCACCATCTTTAATATTAAAGGTGGTGAGTTTATTTATAACCTAATTGGGGAAATTGTCCTGAATAAATTATAGAACTTGAGCTAAGGGTTTGTAATTTGCAATTATGAAATTAAAAATAATACTATCATCATTAATTTTATTTTTTTCTCTTTCATGCTCAAAAAGCGATGATGATCAAGACTCATGTATCGATGAATCTAAAATTGATGAGTTTGGTTTATGCGTTGAAATATATCAGCCTGTTTGTGGATGTGATGGTGTTACATATCCAAATATATGTTATGCTAGTACTTTTGGTGGAGTTACTTCTTTCATTGATGGAGCATGTAATAAACCTAATTAGTAGAACTTATAAATGTCCTATAATTAATATTATGTTAAATTGAATATAGTTAAATAATTAGTATATTACAATATGATAATTAGTACAACGTCTGATATTCAGGGAAAAAGAATAGTTAAAATACACGGTATAGCAAGAGGTAATACTGTTAGAGCTAGGAATATAGGAAGAGATATATGGGCTTCATTAAAAAATGTTGTTGGTGGCGAGATATCAGAATACACAAGACTTCAAGCACAGTCAAGAGAACAGGCAATACAGAGAATGATTACCGATGCTAATTCCTTAGGTGCTAACGCTATCGTAAATGTTAGAATTACAACTTCAATGATAATGCAAGGTTGTTCTGAAATTATGGCTTATGGAACCGCTGTAACTCTTGAATAGATGGATAATAGTGAAATGATTTTTAGTATAATAATTTGGTTAGTTATAATAGTCTCTCTTATATATTTATTGGTTAGAAAGATTATAAAAGAGGAAAATGAGGATTACGAAAACAGAGAGAATTAATAAAATCTATTAGATAGCTCCAAACTGTACAAGATGATATCTTGTATGAAACTCAACTACATCTTTAAAGGTTTTTCTTTTAACTCTTCCGTGAAAAGTATTCCTTATATAATCCTTTTTATAGTCTATAACGAATTTAATTCTATTTATTAGCTCTTCCTTTTCAATAACAAAATCGATATTTATTATTCCATAAGTGTTGAAATACTTTAATGTAGGTAGGTTTCTAAAGTATTTATTCACGTTATATCTTATAATATGCGTTAGCCAGAATATATGAAGTCTTCCAAATATTGGTGAAAGTAAAGAGATAGGAGGCTTAAACTTAAATTCATTAGTGTAAACTTGGATAAACCTATTGCAATGCTTAACCATCTGAGGACAGGACATTTTACCCCAGTTTGGCTTCGTATCTTCTTTAAGAAGAGCTATTGATTCTATAACTAGATCTAAGCCACTCATAATTAATAATTTAGCAGATAATCTAGTCTTTCTTTTAATCTATTATTAGCCATATATCCCTTTTCTAAATCTTTTGCAAAAGGAATAGGAGTGTCTAAAGACCCTACTCTAACAATTGGCGCATCCAAATACTCAAAAATTTCTTCAGAAATACAGCTGGATATCTCCCCTATAAATCCGCTAAATTGACTATCTTCTTGTAAAAGTAAAACTTTACCTGTCTTTTTTACTGAATTGAAAACCAGGTCTTTATCCCATGGAACTAGTGAGTTGAGATCAATAACTTCAATATGTGTTTTACTATAATCTTTTAGTAAATCCAAAATCCAGTGAACACCCATCCCATAGGTAACAACTGTAAGGTCATCCCCTACTTGTCTTATTTTTCCTTTACCTAACTGTAAAGTATATCTATTCTTTTTTACATCTTCTCTAATAGTCCTATATAAATTCTTATGCTCAAAAAATAGAACTGGATTAGGATCATCTATAGATGAATGAAGCAACCCCTTAGCATCAGAAGGAAACGCTGGATATACAATCTTTAAACCAGGAACCTTGCTAAACCAGACTTCATTAGTTTGAGAATGAAAAGGACCAGCCCCTACTCCTCCTCCACAAGGCATTCTGACAACAATATCTGAGTTTTGCGACCATCTATAATTTGACTTTGCGATTAGATTAACTATTGATGTAAAACCAGAACTAATAAAATCTGAAAATTGCATTTCTACAATTGTCTTAAAACCACCTATACTCATTCCATATGATGCAGAAAGTATAGAAGATTCGCATAAAGGTGTATTAAACACCCTATTCTTACCATATTTATCTATTAATCCTTCAGTTACTTTAAAAACACCACCATATTCAGCTATATCTTGTCCCATTATTACTAGGTTATCATGTTCTTCCATTGCTTCATCAATACCATTTTTAATAGAATCAACAAATCTTATGTTTTCTGAAGTGTTTGAATTATTAGCTATAGTTGTTGCTTTATATTCTTTAAAGACGTCTAAAAGCTCCTTTTGTTGGTTAAACTTAACTTCAGGAAGTGAATTAGCATCTTTCCAATTTGTATCTATCTCCTTAGCTATTTTATTTGTTGTCTTTTTAATTGAATCATTAGATATTATTTTTTCCTTTAATAAGAATTTCTCATAGTTCTTGATTGGATCTTTTTTTGCCCATTGCTCAATTAAACTATTCTCAATATATTCTTGACCACTAGCTTCTTCATGTCCTTTCATTCTAAATGTTTTAAATTCCAACAATATAGGTTTAGGATCTTTTCTAATCGATTTAGATACTTTAGAAATTACTTTATACACATCAATTATATTATTGCCATCAACAATATGTGATTCTATTCCATAAGATGCTCCCCTATCTGCAAGATCTTCAATAGCATATTGTTCATTTGCAGGAGTTGATAAGCCATACCCATTATTCTCTATAGCAAAAATTACAGGTAATTTCCAAACAGAAGCTAAATTGAGAGCTTCATGAAAATCACCCTGGCTAGTTCCTCCATCTCCAATGAATACAGTGGAAATTTTTCCTGAATTCTTTAATTTCTCAGATAAAGCTATTCCACATGCTACTCCCATCTGAGGGCCTAAATGGGATATCATTCCAACTATATTGTATTCAATGGTGCCAAAGTGAAAACTCCTATCCCTTCCTTTAGTAAAACCTTCCTCTTTACCTTGCCACTGAGCAAACAGTCTTTTTAATGGTATATCCCTTGAAGTAAAAACACTTAAGTTTCTATGCATAGGTAGAATAAATTCATCTTTGTTTAATGCCATGGTTATACCTGTAGATATTGCTTCTTGTCCGATCCCGCTAAACCATTTGGAAATT
>CAJWCT010000069.1 GCA_913031385.1 uncultured Flavobacteriales bacterium
AACTAGCAGCGTAGTCATTCAACTATTTGTCCAGTTTTTTGTTGCAAGTCCACTTAATGGTTTTTTGTTCAATCATTTTCAGACTAATATTATAGTGCATATTAGCATACTTAGTTGTTATGATATTTAAAAAACTTGTGTAGAATAAACCAAATATAACTCCTAAAACCCCGGCACTAATTACTATTATATCTTTAAAAAAATCTAGAAATTTTAATCCGAAATTATCATTAATGATCTGAATTAATAGATGAATTTGATTAAGTGGTTCTAAATAGGAAGATTCAAAATAATCTAGAACATTTCTTGCTATTATATCAAGTAGAATAAGTAGTAAAACAAAACCTCCCGAAAATATTAAAATTTTTCTACTCTGCTTAAGCATTAAATATAGAAAGACTTTCGCATCGTTAACTTCAATACTTTTATCGTAAGCTGTTAGTTTTATTTTTTTCAATAGAAATTATTTGGAGTTTAATATAATGATAAATCGTATAATTGTTAAGTCTAAAAACTTAATTAAGCATTAAGTATAACGGACAAGTATATGCAAATATAGGCGATTGCTGGCTTCAAAATTATCTAACCATTGTTAAGTTGAAGCGGGCTACAACCGATGAATTTACTACTATTTCGCATATTTTGTATACATTGTTATTCGCTTTTATTTACTTTTTCTCTGAAATCCATTTGTCAAGAAATTCATTAACTTTCTCAATATAATTAATTGCGTTCTGTTTTGTCTTTAATGCACCTGAATGCCCTGAAGAATTCCTTATATCACGAATATCATCAATTAGGTTAATTTTTAAATCCGAAGGTGAATTAAATCTATTTGCTAGTTCAACTTGAAGCTGAGCAAACTCGCTAGGTGAGCATTTTGGTAATGTTGAGTTTCCATTTTTAAATTTCTCCAAAGAACCTTGCATAATACCTAGCATCCATTTTTTTGAATTATCAATATTTCCAAAAATTTCTTTTAGTTCATTTTCAACGGTACGTCCATATTGAATTATAACCGGAGAAAAATCACTACTATCATCAATATTGTTTAACAAAAATTGTCCAGACATTAGGTACTTTATGCTTATAGATGAAAGTTTTAATGTATCAAAACGTTGAGCTATAATTTGCTGATAAACATTTATGTCTAACTTATTCGTGTAACTATCTATCTTTTGTTCTAATTCCGATATTTTATTTTCATTTTCTTCTTTATTCTTTTTTAACTCTTCAAAATCATGTAAAAACCTATCTCTTTGTATGTTTAATAAACTTAATTCCAGTTTATCATTTTCATCAAAAAAACCTCCATCAAATATTTGATAATTTATGCTACCGTCTTGTTGAATATTAACACTTGAAACTTGTTTATTATCTTGATTTGTATCCTTTGGATGCCTTATATAAAATATTTTAATTTTCTCTCCACTTATTTTATCGGCTGCAACTAATGTTTGAAATTTCCTTATTAAATACTCGCTGTGTGTTTCAATTACAAACTGTATATTAAAATCATTCTGAGCTTCTACAAACATTTCTGCTAGCAATGACTGCCACTTTGGATGAAGATTTGTTTCTGGTTCCTCAACTAATAATATGCTCGGATTATAAAAATCATACATGTACTCACCTTCATAATCATAATCCTCAATCGTTCTTTTGTTGCTTTCTGCTAATACGCTTATTTGAATTAGGATTAATATCAATTGTTTAATGCCGTAACCAAAATCAACAAGATCTCTTTTTGTACCTTCAAATGTGACAACTGAAACGGTAATTAATTGATATTTTAATGTGTAATTAACAGAAATTTCCTTTCCTATTTCAAAAGCTTTTAGATATTTATTAATAAAACTTGAATGTTGAAATTCATTCAAATTGTAATCTTTTAATACTTTAACAAATGGAGAGTTATTAGTCGCCGTATAAATTCGTGAGTTTGCCTCTCGTATTGTTGACAGGTAATTAATGGAACTTACTCTTTGAATTAAAGTTTTCCAGCTTGTCTTGAAACAATTTTCAAGAACTGAATATTTACTATCATTTTTTTCTGCACTATTCCAATTTAAGTTTTCCTTTAGAATTTTTAAAGCATTATAATAAACAAGGTCTTCTATTTCTGAAGGAGGATAGAAAAAATCTTCTGCTTCAAAATCTCTCTCTCCGATATGTTCTTTTCCACTAAGTGAGCTTTTTTCATTAATTACATTATTAAGAAAATCATTCCATGTTTTTAAATCAATTTCATTCTTAAAAGAATTTATTAATTCAGAAGGTAAAAGCCATGTGTTTTCAAGATGTTTGTCTGCCTTTTCCAGCCATTTTCTATTGCTCTTATTCTCTAAATATATTTCATAAAATTTCAACAACTCTTCTAAATACTGTTTCAGTTTATCTAGCTTTATATTCCAATCAACATATCCAACTAGAGGATTCTCCATTGGAGGGAAAAGAAAAAAATTTGATGAAAAAATATCGGTTTTCTCTTTGCCTTTTTCCTTCTTACTTCTTTCATATTCCTCTTGTTTTTGTTTAAACTCTACCTTATAAGCTTCTTTCTCAGAATCAGTAGCCTCTCTATATTTGAAAGACAATATTTCTATCTTATGCTTTTTATCAACAACTTCTATTTCTCTAAGCTTAGCTTGATAAACATTCTTATGTGATGGTACTTCAAATTTTAATGAAATATAAAAATTCTTGACGCCTAGAAATATAAAAGGCAGACAAATTGATATTTCTCTATTTCCCCTGTTAAATAGAATATTATCAAAGTCTCCTAATAAATGTTCTTGCTTTGTTAAATCTAAATCAAATGGATATTTATTTCCCGTCATACTATCCTTAAGCATTTGAAGAAACTTTATAATCGAACTCTTTCCAGAATTATTTGCTCCAGTAAGAATACTTATTGGAGCTATCTCCTCTAAAATTCCGCTATTGTCATCAAAAATTCGAAAATTTTTTAATCCGATTATATCAATGGGTCTTATCATGGCTATTCTATTTCAGTTGTTCTAATCGCTAATAAATATCGCGTTTATAGTCAGTTGACGAAGTAAGGAACGCGGATTTGTCGGCTTAGTATTGGTTTGTTGATCAAGTTAATTATTTTCTTTCCAACGTTGCCGCTTATTGGTGATGATCCGTTGTTAGCTGCTGGACTTTTATTTATATGGTCTTAAAATTTCAGATTCACTTACAATAATTAATCTTTTACAAGCTCTAGACATTGCTACATAGAGATGTTTTGGACAATTAAATTTATGGGCATTTAGAATAAGAACATTTTCGAATTCTAATCCTTTCGTTAATAGGGTAGTACCAATACATTTACCAGAGATTTTCCTGCCATACCTTCTTATTTTATTTCGTTGGATAATCATAGCTTCATAAAGTGTTATTTTCTCCATATCTGAAATTATTAAGGCGCCTTGAATTGATTTTAAAACCTCTGGCCTGTAACATCTAAAAGCTGGCAAATTTGATATTTCAGTAAGTAAATTATATAAAATTGAATTTTTACCTGACAAGTTATACTCATTTACTAATACTTTTAGCTTCTCAACCCTCTTGGCATCATCTGTCTTTTTCTTTCGTTTCAAACCTTTAGGATTGAACCATTTTTGAACTTCTGTTTTATTGAATAATAGGTTAGAGATTTCTAATAATTTTCTCTCAATATTTTCATTATTAATTTCATCTAATATTCTTGCGCCCTTATAAAAAGCACGATCATCAATAGATTCGATAAGATGAATTTGATTTTTAAAACTCTGAACAATTCTTTTTCTGGGTTCTATACTAGTGGTATTATCGTGTAAAATTAATAGCTCATTAGAGCTTCTAATTACATTCCAAATCAACTTCTTGTAGTCACTTTTATAAGTATATAAATCAGATTCAGGATATTTATAATACTCAATGGAATCAAATTTTTGTAATTCAATTTCTTCTTGATTTATTAGTTTTTCTCTAATTTTTTTTAAGTTGTAACCAAGCTTCTTGTTATTCCCATTTAACCATCTGTATGGCTCAGTTAATTCAAACTTATTTAAATTGAACCCTTGTGGACTTGCAACAAAAAACTGGACAAATAGTTGAATGACTACGCTGCTAGTTTA
>CAJWCT010000070.1 GCA_913031385.1 uncultured Flavobacteriales bacterium
GCTATAAAACACTTAATTAAAAGAGGTGAAAAGTTATCGGGTAATTACAAAAATTATAATTGGCCAGGAGGTAGCATTATTAATATTTCATCGGTTCACGGCAAATTGGGTCATCCTGGTCATTCTGTTTATGCATCAACTAAAGGTGCTATAAATAGTTTTACAAAACAATTGTCAGTAGAATTGATCCCTAAACATATAAGAGTGAATGCAATTGCTCCAGGAACAATTGAAGTCCCAAGCTATTTTGAAAAAGATCCTTCCTACAATAGGGAATTTGGGAATTCTCTAGTACCTTGGGGTAGAGTGGGTTTACCAGAGGAAGTTGGTTATCTGGCAGCTTATTTGGTCTCAGATTTATCGGAATTCATGACTGGTGAAATAATTCACATTGATGGCGGACTTACATCAGCAATGAATTTGAATACAGACAAAAATAAGACACCTTAAATATCATGATAGATTTAAACCAAAGAGAGAATGCTTATCAGAGAATTAAGGAAATGATAGTCAATGGTGAATTGCAAATGGGACAAAATATATCTGATAGGATTTTATCAAAGGAACTAAGCCTTGGACTTACTCCAATAAGGGATGCATAAAATTTGATGAAATCCGAAGACCTTGTAATTTCATATCCAAAAAAAGGGACATTTGTTTTTGAAT
Organism: uncultured Flavobacteriales bacterium; assembly: GCA_913031385.1. Taxonomy (GTDB): domain Bacteria; phylum Bacteroidota; class Bacteroidia; order Flavobacteriales; family Flavobacteriaceae. The sequence goes on from CAJWCT010000070.1 coordinate 667, forward strand.
TATCTTCAGAATTGTTTTTTGATATTTTTGAAACGAGAAGAATTTTTGAAACATATGGTTTAAGAACATCACATAAATTAAATCGCAATACACTAATTGTGGAAGAAGAAGAAATTTTAGAGAAAATGGATTATTCAATAAATGAAAAAGATTATCTTTCCTACGCTAAATTAGATTCAAAATTTCATGAATGTTTCATTTTAGGGACTGAAAACGATGTCCATATCAAATTATATAGGAATTTAGAGCCAAAAATAGCCACAATAAGAAATACCATTAATTTAAATTTGTCTGAATTTAATACTAAGGAATCATTTAATATGCATAAGAATATAATTAAGTGTATAAAAAGTGAAAATATAGAAAAAAGTATAGATCTTTTAGATAATCACATTTCTGTTTGGTATGATAAAGTCTTCAAATTAACCAGTAATATGAAATTAGATTTAAAAACTTTCAAGAACAGATTAAGTACTTATAGAATTTGATTAATTGTGGAAAAATTTTTTAATCTCGAGGGTAAATTATCTATTGTAACTGGAGCAGCCAGTGGTTTGGGGAAAGCTATAGCGACCGGATTAGCAGAGTGTGGATCTGATGTCATAATAGTTGATCGCAATGAGAAAGGTTTATTGAACACAGAGATAGAATTAAAAAAACTCGGTATTGAGGTTCTAAATTTCAAAACTGATTTATCCTCACTAGAGGATATAGATAACTTATTCGAAAGAGTGGATTTATTAAAAAGAAATATTGATTTTTTAGCCAATGTTGCAGGAGAAGGAATTTTGGGTAAACCAGAAAATATATCAATTGATGAATTAAAAGCCGTATTAAATAATCTGGTTATTTGCAGATTTTATATGTGCCAGCAGTCTGGTAAAAGAATGCTCAAACATGGTAAAGGCTCGATCTTGAACATAGGATCATTAGCCAGTACAACGGCACTTGGAAGAGGTCATATTGCTTATTCAATCGCAATGGGTGGTGTAAGTCAAATGACTAAGGAATTAAGTACTGAATGGAGTTCTAGAGGAGTGAGAGTAAATACTGTAGCACCTGCACAAGTCCTCAATGACTCTTTGAAGGAACGAATGGAAAAAGATCCTGAGCTTGGGAAATTTTTTTTGGATGGAATACCAGCGGGGCGACTTGGCAAACCTAATGATATAAAAGGTATTGCAGTACTCTTGGCGTCAGACGCATCAAGCTGGATAACAGGAGCTACCATCCCGTTGGATGGGGGGAATATAGCTATGAACAGTGGCGGAACACCTGGCCATATGAATAATCAAAATGATTAATTAGGGGAAATAATGAGATTAATGAGGTTTTTAGATAATGAAGACAAAAAAATTAAATATTGTACATCTGAAAATAAATCCAATTATTTAATTGAAGGAGATATTTTTTCAAACTTTGAAGTAACTAATAAAGAAGCTAATATTTCAAAAATTTTGTCACCATTAATTCCAAAATCTATTCTATGTATTGGACTAAATTACAAAAAACATGCTGAAGAAGGAAATGCTCCAATACCTGAATACCCTGTATTATTTATGAAGCAACCGAACTCAACGCAGAATCCTGATGATCCAATTATAATTCCTAAAAAACTTCAAAGTGAGTCTGTGGATTATGAATGCGAGCTAGCAGTTATAATTGGTAAAAAATGTAAAAATACAAATAAATCAAATGCTCTTGATTACGTTTTCGGATATACATGCGCAAACGATGTCAGTGCAAGAGATTGGCAATTATTTAAAGGAGGTACTCAGTGGTGTCGAGGAAAAACCTTCGATACATTTTGCCCCTTGGGACCAGTAATAACTTTGAAAGATGAAATTGGAGATCCAAATAGTTTGAAAATTAAAACTATCCTGAATGGACAAACTATGCAGGATTGGAATACATCCGATATGATCTTTGATGTGCCAACGCTGATAGAATTTCTAAGTGGTAGTACCACTTTAGAACCAGGAACAATAATTCTTACAGGGACTCCACACGGAATTGGGTTCGCGAGAGATCCTAAGGTATTACTAAAAAAAGGAGACTCAGTTACAATTGAAATTGAAAAAATAGGGAAGCTGACTAACCCAGTTATTGATGAGATTTAATGAAAATTGTTTAATCGTATACTTTAATACAGTCTTAAATCAATGAAGATAGGTAAAGAAAAATTAAAAAACATCTTCATTAAGATGTATACAATTAGAAAATGCGAAGAGACTTTAGCAAAAGCAGCTCAACAAGGATTAGTTTTTGGTGCCTGTCACACTTATGTTGGACAGGAAGCAATAGCCGCAACAGTTTGTGAAGAGTTAGAAGACAATGATTTAATATTCAGCACTCATAGAGGGCATGGTCATGCGTTAGCAAAAGGTTTAGATCCTTTTGAACTTATATCTGAGTTATTTGGTAAAGAAACCGGTTGTTCAAAGGGAAGGGGAGGAAGTATGCATCTTTTCAAACCTGAAATTGGACTAATGGGAACAAGTGGTATTGTAGGCCCAAATATTTTACAGTCCTGTGGTGCTGGATACTCAATTAATTTATTCAATAAAAATAATGTATCTATTTCATTTTTTGGAGATGGAGCTGTAAATAATGGTGCTTTCCATGAGGGACTGAATATGGCAAGCATTTGGAAATTACCAGTAATATTTATTTGTGAGAACAATCAATATGCGACTGAAGTACCTTTCAGTTATTCGAGTGGCAGTAAAAATGTAGGAAATAGAGGGTTAAATTATGGAATTGACGGCTATGAAATAGACGGCAATGATGTTTTCGAAATTCATAAAACTATAAAGCTAGCCATAAAAAATGCAAAAGAAAAAAAAACCCCCTCTTTAATAGAATGCAAAACATATAGAACCAGATCTCATGCAGAAGGCATGAGTGACTACACGTATAGGACGAAGGAGGAAGTAAACAAATGGAGGAAAGAATGCCCTATAATAAAGCTGGGAAATTACTTTCTTGAAAAGAAAATTATTAATGATAAAGAAATTAAAAAAATCAAAGATAAGATTGATCAAAAAATTGCCATCTCCTATCAAAAAGCTAAAGAAGCCCCTTTCCCAAAAAAATCTACTGCACTAG
>CAJWCT010000071.1 GCA_913031385.1 uncultured Flavobacteriales bacterium
ATAATCAGAAACAAGCGCTACAAACTCAAGTAATTAATTTAGGACAAGTAGATTACAATATATTTGCAATTCTAGCATTACCTCTTGGGGATGTATCTCTTGACACTTTATTAACCGAAATAGAAGAAGAAATTGAAAAAGTTCAAAATGAGTTGATTTCAGAAAGAGATCACCAAAAGTTGCTTAATAAATTTGAATCTCAATTTGTAAACTCAAACTCTAGTATTGCAGGAATAGCAAATTCTCTTGCTAGATATTATCTTCTATATGGTGATGTTAATTTAATCAATAAAGAAATTGATATATATAGATCTATTTCAAGAGAAGAAATTAGAAGTGTTGCTCAAAAGTATTTAAGTCCTAATCAAAGGGTAGATATTGAATATTTACCAGGAGAATAATTATAAAAAGTATTAAAAAATGAAAAGAAGAATAATTCTATTAATAACAGCATTAATTATTTCAATAAATGTTAATGCACAACTTGACCGATCTATACAACCTAAAGGTGGGCCAACTCCAAAAATTAAATTAGAAAAACCTCAAGAATTTAAGCTAAAAAATGGTATAAAAGTATTAGTTGTTGAAAACCATAAATTACCAAGAGTAGCTTATAGTTTAAGTATAGATAACCGTCCTATTATTGAAGGTGAAAAAGCAGGAGTAACAAGTCTACTTGGATCTATTCTAGGTAATGGTACCACAACTATCTCTAAAGATGAATTTAATGAAGAAATTGATTTTTTAGGTGCCAGTTTAAATATTGGATTTAGCGGAGGTTTTGCTAGTACATTAACTAGGAATAATGAACGTGTTGTTGAATTAATGGCAGATGCAGTTATTAATCCATTACTTTCAGAAGAAGAATTTAATAAAGAAAAGGATAAACTAATTGAAGGATTAAAAGCTGAGAAAAAAAGTTTAGATGCTATTGCTGGTAGAGTTGGAGGAGCCTTGTCTTATGGGAAAAATCATGCTTATGGTGAATTTATAACTGAAGAAACGCTAAATAATATAACTTTTGAAGATGTTTTAGAATATCATAAAAAATATTTTAAACCAAATAATTCATATTTAGTAGTAATTGGAGATGTAAATTATAAAGAAATCAAATCAATGATCTCTGATAAATTTGGTGCTTGGAAAAAGGGGAAATCACACACTGATCCTATTCCAATGCTTACACCAAATGTTAGTTTGACAGAGATTGATTTTATTGACTTACCAACGGCTACTCAATCTTCAATTTCAGTTACAAATAATGTTGATTTAAAAATGAATGATGAAGATTATCATGCAGCTCTAATTACTAATAATATCTTAGGTGGAGGTGGTGAAGGCTACCTTTTTAAAAATCTTAGAGAAGATAAAGGGTATACATACGGGGCTTACTCAAGTCTTGGATCTAGCAGATATGGTGTTTCCAGATTTACAGCTGGAGCTAAAGTAAGAAATGTAGTTACCGATAGTGCTGTAGTGGAAATCATTAAAGAAATTAATAGAATTAAAACAGAAAATGTAGATGCAGAATTACTAAAAAATGCAAAAGCAAAATATGTTGGGAATTTTATAAGAAGAATAGAAAATCCTCAAGTTGGTGCAAAATATGCTGTAGATATTAAGCTGAATGATCTCCCTAAGGATTTTTATGAAACATATTTAGAAAAAATAAATGCAGTTAGTGCAGAAGATGTAAAAAGAGTAGCAAATAGATATTTTAATTACCCTAATGGTACTAGAATTATTGTTGTTGGGAAAGGAAGTGATGTAGCTGCTAATCTTACAGAAAATGTTGGTTGGCCAGTTACTTATTTTGATCATTATGCAAATTCTATTGCAAAACCTGTATTTAATAAAGCTATTCCTGAAGGATTAACTGCATCTGAGGTAATGAATAGTTACATTAATGCAATTGGTGGTAGGGATTTACTTGAATCTGTTAGCTCTTTAGTTCAAAAAGCTGATGTTACAATTCCAGCTCCTTTTAAACCTCAAGCAACTATAAAACAAATGGTTCCAAACAAGTATTCAATGAAAATGGAGGCAAGTATGAATGGTCAGACAATGAAACTTGGGGGAATGTCATTTGATGGTGAAACAGGATATAATGAAGGTCCTCAAGGAAGAAATACATTAGATGAAAAAGTAATTAATGATTTAAAAGCCGTTAAAGGTATCTTTCCAGAATTGTATTACTCAGAAGATGAGATAGAATTGATTAGCATTAATTCTATTGACTTTAAAGATGTTTATAAAGTAAAAGTCACTGAAGGTGAAAAAGTTTCATATAAATATTATAGTATAGACTCTGGTTTATTATTAAGTGAAGATAAGGAAGATGATAACAATAATATAACTTCTACAAATTATGGTGATTATAGAGATGTTAATGGAATTAAATTTCCTTTTTATATAGATATCCCTTCACAAAAACTTGAATTAAATATTACTGAAATTCTAATTAATGAAGAATTAAAAGACTCAGATTTTTAATCTAAAGATTGCCTAGGTTTTCTGCTAGATAGTAAGACCCCTAATACGATTAGTACTGTAGCCATTAGCTGGTTAAAACTAAAGAGTTCTCCATCTAATATACCCCAAAATAAGGAAACTATTAGTAGAGAATACGTTACAGAAGAGGCAAAAACTGCAGTAGATATTTGCACCAATTTATTAAACAATACTTTTGCAAGTGCTGTCCCAAAAGCAGATAATATTAGCACATAACCTATAGACTTCAAGGTAATTGGATCATACATCTGGTCAGTATTAAATCCTGAAAAATAAAAAATAATAATTGCCGGAATGAAAATTACAGAAAAGTGTCCTGCAGCAATAGTAACTGCAGGTATATCATTTAAATACTTTTTTATAATGTTTACATTAAACCCATATAGAAATGAACAAAGGATAACTAATCCGGCATATAAATAATTTTGATCAGGGTTCAGCTGTATTCCTCCATCAATCAATAAGTAAGTCCCAATAAGTCCTACAACAACACCAATAATTTGTTTTTTTGAAGAGGCTATCTTAAATACAATTGCACCAATAATAACAGTATTTAGCGGCACCAAAGAATTTAATATAGATGCTACTGAACTATCTATTTCAGTCTCAGCAAATGCAAAAAGAAAAGCTGGGAAAAAACTTCCGAGAAATGCTGAAATAATTATCCATTTCCATTCCTTTTTACTTATTAATTTTAAGGTATTCCAAGCAAAAATAAAAATAATAATAGATGAAAATATTATTCTTAACGACCCTAGCTGAGTAGGGGTTAACCCTATTAGAGCCTTTTTTATAAGAATAAATGAAGTTCCCCATATTAGTGATAAGCTAATAAGATATATCCACTTCTTCATATGCAATTATTTATTATAATTTTTCCAATCAAAAGACTCAATCAAATGAATAATATCATTCTTAATATAATTAATAGCGGGTAAGATAGAATCATAATTAGGCTTAATATTAAAATAAACCAACCCGGAAATGATGTTATTAATACTATCTGTTAAATAAAACTGATAAGGCGATGCTACATTTCCAGATAAATCAAATATTCTCCCAAAAATATTTTTTTCTTTTAAACTATAATCCTTAATCTTTACACTATTTGCCATCATTGAATGTGTTTCAATTGTCCTTTTTAAATCCAATATATAAGCATTTAATTTTTCACTGGAATTAACACTTTTGTATTGAAAATTTATTTGTGCATTAAGCTGATTATAGTTTATAATAAAATC
>CAJWCT010000072.1 GCA_913031385.1 uncultured Flavobacteriales bacterium
GAACTTCAGGAAATACGGGAATGGGATTAGCCATTGTAGCTATTAATAGAGGATATAAGTGCATATTTGTAGCATCAGACAAACAGTCCAAAGGAAAACTTAATGCATTAAGAGTTTTTGGAGCAAAAGTAATTGTTTGTCCTACAGATGTAGATGCTGAAGATGAAAGGTCATATTATTCTGTCTCTAAAAAATTGTCAGAAGAAATTCCCAATTCATGGTATGTAAATCAATATGATAATCCAAGCAATACTAAAGCACATTATGAGTCTACAGGACCAGAAATATGGAAACAAACAGAAGGTAAGATTACTCATTTTGTAGTGGGTGTTGGTACTGGAGGTTCAATCTCTGGAATTGGTAAATATTTAAAGGAGATGAACCCCAATATAAAGGTTTGGGGTGTTGATGCATATGGGTCTGTTCTTAAGAAATTTCATGAAACAGGTGAATTTGATAAGAATGAAATTTATCCTTATAAAACTGAGGGTATAGGTGAGGATATGATCCCTGAAAATATAGATTTTGATATAATTGATGGGTTTACTAAGGTTACGGACAAGGATGCTGCTTTATATTGTAGAGAACTTGTTAGTAAAGAAGCAATGTTTCTTGGAAATTCTGCCGGCGCTGCTGTTAAGGGAGTATTACAACTAGCAGAACATTTTACTAAGGATGATATTGTAGTTGTCCTTTTTCATGATCATGGAAGTAGATATATTCATAAGATTTATAATGATGAATGGATGAAAAAAATGGGATATTTAAAATAAAATTTTTAATAATCTTTTTTTTTCCTCATATTGCAGCCTCTCATACTAACCAAAAATAATTATGAAAAAAATTCAACTACTATTTTTGATGTTTATAGTACCGATTCTATCATTTGCACAAGAAAAAGGTTTAGATCAAAGAATTGATGAAGCCTTTAAACCTATTTCAGATTTTTTCAGTGATTTAGTGTTTTTTCAAGTTGCAGGGTATCCTTTTGTTATATTCTTATTAGTAGGTAGTGCACTATTTTTTACATTGTATTTTGGTTTTCCAAACATCAGGTATTTTTGGACTTCAATTAATGTTGTTAGAGGAAAATATGATGAAGTTGAAAAAGATGATTCTGGTTCTAAAGATGGAGAAGTTTCACACTTTCAAGCATTAGCTACAGCAGTATCAGGTACAGTTGGAAATGGGAATATAGCAGGTGTTGCGCTTGCAATTGCTCTTGGTGGTCCAGGAGCTACATTTTGGATGATAGTATGTGGGCTACTGGGTATGTCAACAAAATTTGTTGAATGTACATTAGGTGTTCACTATAGAGATGTTGACGAGGATGGTGTAGTCTACGGCGGACCAATGTACTATATTAGTAAGGGGCTAAAATCAAAAGGATTTACAACTCTTGGAAAGGTTGCAGCAGTGTTATTTGCAATTTTTTGTATTGGAGGATCTTTTGGTGGAGGTAATGCAGCCCAGTCTAATCAAGCCACTATTGTATTAAAAGACTTATTCGGTTATGAATCTACTTTTGCAGGTGCAATGATCGGGATAATTTTAGCAATTTTTGTTGGAATTATAATCATAGGAGGGATTAAAAGAATTGCATCTGTTACGGAGAAAATAGTTCCATTTATGGCGCTACTTTATATTTTGGCATGTATATATATCTTAGGCGTTAATTTTTCATTTATTGATGATGCTATAAGTTTAATTATTAAAGAAGCATTTAATCCTACAGCTATAGGAGTTGGAGGTTTTATAGGCGTTTTAATGGTAGGTTTTAAAAGAGCGGCATTTTCTAATGAAGCTGGAGCTGGTTCAGCTTCAATAGCTCACTCTGCTGTAAAAACAAAATACTCTGCTTCTGAGGGATTAGTAGCATTATTAGAACCTTTTATTGATACTGTTGTAATTTGTACAATGACAGCACTTGTAATAATCATTTTTAATTCTACTGGAGCATTTGTATATGGTGGAGATGGAATGGGAGGAGTTATGATTGATGGTGTTATGTATGAGGGAGCAGGAATTACCTCTAAGGCATTTGCTGAATTCATACCATACTCTGGTATATTTTTAACTACTGCAGTTGTTCTATTTGCTGTTTCAACAATGATTTCATGGTCTTACTATGGACTTCAATCATGGAAATATTTGTTTGGTAGAGGTAAAGTTGCTGATATGACCTACAAGGTGTTATTCCTAGTTTTTGTTATAATTGGAGCTGCAGCAAGTATGAATTCAATATGGGCCTTTTCAGATGCAATGATTTTTGCAATGGTATTTCCAAATATGATAGGTCTGTTCTTCTTATTTCCAATTGTTAAGGAACAACTTAATAAATATTTAGAAGCTATAAAGTCTTAAATTTTATTGATATAACTCTTTTATTAGTTTATATTTGCAACACATTTTAAAGAAAGGGGGTTTGTAATATGCTAATAATTCCAATTAAAGAAGGAGAAAATATTGATAGAGCGCTTAAGCGTTTTAAAAGAAAGTTTGATAAGACTGGAACTAAAAAGTCACTTCAGACTAGAAAGGAATTCACAAAATCATCTGTAAAAAGAAGAGCTGTTATTCAAAAAGCCCAGTATATTCAACGATTAAGAGATCAAGAAGAAATATAATATTATTTCTAATCTTCAAGATTAAACAATAGCTTTTTTAGTAATTTTAGATTTTAGATTCATATCCTATGAGTATAAAGTCTTTTATAGATTATCTGCAATTAGAGAAAAAATATTCTCCTAATACCATAAAAGCATATGAGAATGATATTACGTCATTTTCAGATTATAACAAAAATGAATTTGATCAATCTTCAATAAACAAAGTTGATTACTCTCAGTTAAGATCATGGATTGTAAAACTAGTTGAATCTAAAATTTCAAATAGATCAATAAACAGAAAGATTTCTTCTTTAAATACTTATTATAAGTTTTTATTAAAGATTGAGAAAATAAAGAAAAATCCTCTTGATAATCATAGAGCATTAAAAACAAAAAAAATAATCCAATTACCATTTTCTGAAAAGGAAGTAATAAGTGCTTTAGATATAAATAATTTTCAAAATTCTTTTGAAGGTAAACGAGATCGACTAATTATAGAAATGTTGTATTCAACTGGAATAAGAAGAATAGAACTAACTGGTCTTAAGATAAAGGATATAGACTTTTCAAGTAAGAGAATAAAAGTTTTAGGAAAAAGAAATAAGGAAAGATTTATACCAATGTTAAAATCTACAATTTCATTAATAAATGAATATATGGATTATAGAAATGAATTAAATAGAATTAAAAGTAAAGACTTCTTATTTTTAACATCTAAGGGTGAAAAAATATATGAAAATTTAGTTTACAGAATTACTAATAAGTACTTTGATTATGTGTCTACAAAAGTTAAAAAAAGCCCACACATTTTAAGACATTCATTTGCAACTCATTTATTAAACAATGGGGCTGACTTAAATGCAGTAAAAGACTTGTTAGGTCATTCAAGTTTAGCTGCTACGCAAGTTTACACTAACAGGAGTATTGAAGAAATAAAGAAAGTTTATTCAAACACACATCCAAGGAATAAATAATATAGAATTTAATCTTATAACTCCTCTAAAATTCTTATTTATTTTGTTTTGTTTGAAAAAATAAATATTTACATTTGCTGTCCGCTTTAACAGCGGGCTTTTTTTTAGCATAAGCCGATGTAGCTCAGCTGGCTAGAGCAGCTGATTTGTAATCAGCAGGTCGTGG
>CAJWCT010000073.1 GCA_913031385.1 uncultured Flavobacteriales bacterium
CCCTAAGTTTTCTTTTATATTATATTTTATAGGCGAAGAATCAAAAGCAACTAGCTGGAATAATCTTTGACCTTTAGAAATAGAATAACTAAAATCTTTGATATTATCACAACATGCCATAATTTCACCACGATAGCCGCCATCAATCAATCCAATTGAATTAGATAATCTCAATGGTGTCTTAGATATACTAGACCTTGGAAATAGATAGTATGGCTTTCCATCAAAGGGCTCACATGAAATCCCAAGTTTTATTAATTTAGTTTCACCTGGAGAAAATGCTATATCCTCTAAAACATAAAGATCTAATCCCGCATCTCCATCGTGGAAATGACCATGGATTCGATAAAATTCCTTTGCAGTATCATTATGCGGCTTGATATACAGTCTCATTAATTTCTCCTATAAGAAGAGGCTTGTGTCATATGAAGGGAATTGGATTCGTAAATAATAAAATTGTAGTTGAAGCCGAGCTATTAGCTCAAATTGCACCAAAAAAACAATAACTATGCATCAACCATTATCTTATGTTCATCCTGGTGCAAAAATTGCAAAAAACGTTGTAGTTGAACCTTTTACAACTATTGATAATAATGTTGAGATTGGTGAGGGAACTTGGGTAGGGCCTAATGTTACTATAATGGAAGGGGCTAGAATTGGTAACAATTGTTTTATTTACCCAGGATCTGTTATTTCTGCAATTCCTCAGGACTTGAAATTTGAAGGTGAAGATTCATTATGTGTAATTGGAAATAATACAACAATAAGAGAATGTGTAACTATTAATAGAGGAACTAAAGATAGAGGGCTTACTGAAATTGGAGATAATTGTTTAATAATGGCTTACTCTCACATTGCCCATGATTGTTTTGTAGGTAATCATTGTATTTTCTCTAATAATAGTACACTTGCAGGACATATTACAACAGGTGAATATGTTATTTTATCTGGTTTTGTTGCAGTTCATCAATTTTGTCGGATAGGAGCTCATTCTTTTGTTGCAGGAGGATCTTTAGTAAGAAAAGATGTTCCTCCATACGTAAAAGCCGCAAGAGAGCCATTATCATATGTTGGAATTAATTCAGTTGGTTTAAGAAGAAGAGGATTCTCAAGTTCAAAAATTATCGATATTCAAAATATCTACAGGATACTTTATCAAAAAAAATACAATAATACTCAAGCTCTTGAAATAATTGCTGCTGAATTAAGCCCTACTCCTGAAAGAGATGAGATAATTCAATTTGTAGAAAACTCTCAAAGGGGTATAATGAAAGGATATTTTCAAAGAAGTTAATAAGGTGGCATCAACAAGTGATATTAGAAAAGGATTGTGTATAAAGTACAGTAACGATATATATAAAATTATTGAGTTTCTTCATGTTAAACCTGGTAAGGGTCCTGCTTTTGTAAGAACTAAACTGAAAAGCGTCACTACAGGAAAAGTAATAGATAATACTTTTGCTTCAGGTCATAAGATCGATGATGTTAAGGTTCAGACTAATCAATATCAATTCCTTTACAATGACATAGAAAGTTATCATTTTATGCATAATGAAGATTTTAATCAAATTACTGTTTCAAAAGATAAAATTGATTACCCAGAACTTCTTAAAGAGAGTGAGAATGTAAGTATTATTATTAATTCAGAAGATAATAGCATATTATCAGTTGATATGCCATTGAGTGTTATACTAGAAGTTGTTCATACAGAACCTGGTGTTAAGGGAAATACTGCAACAAATGCTACAAAACCTGCTAAATTAGAGACAGGTGCTACTGTAAATGTTCCTTTATTTATTAATGAAGGAGATAAATTGAAAATCGATACTGAAAAGTCTCAATATATCGAAAGAATAAAATAAATTTGTAAAATATTTATTAAAGCAATGAGTATTATAGTAAATAAAGACTCTAAGGTTCTAGTTCAAGGTTTCACTGGAAGTGAAGGAACTTTTCATTCTGAACAAATGATAGAGTATGGAACCAATATAGTTGCTGGAGTTACTCCTGGAAAAGGAGGTATGACTCATTTAGATATTCCTGTTTTTAACTCTGTTTCAGAGGCTGTAAATCAATTAGAAATTAATACTTCAATAATATTTGTTCCACCTATGTTTGCTGCTGATGCAATTATGGAGGCGGTTCAATCTAATATCAAGACAATTGTAGTTATTACAGAAGGAATTCCAACATCTGATATGATTAAGGTAAAAGCTTATATTAAAGATAAGGGTGTTGTATTAATCGGGCCAAATTGTCCTGGAATAATAACTCCAGAAGAAGCAAAGATTGGTATTATGCCAGGATTTATTTTTAAAAAAGGTAGAGTTGGGATTGTTTCAAAATCTGGAACTTTAACTTATGAAGCAGCAGATCAAGTTGTGAAATCTGGTTATGGAATTTCAACAGCTATAGGAGTGGGGGGAGACCCAATAATCGGAACAACTCTTCTAGATTCTTTAAAGCTTTTTATGGATGATCCTGAAACAGATATTATTGTTCTTATAGGTGAAATTGGTGGTCAATTAGAAATAGAAGCTGCCACCTGGGTTAAATCTTCTGGAAACAAGAAGCCTGTTGTTGGTTTTATAGCTGGAGAAACTGCTCCAAAAGGAAGGAAGATGGGACATGCTGGAGCTATAATTGGTGGAAAAGATGATACAGCCTCAGCTAAAAAAAGTATTATGAGGGATTGCGGCATCTCTGTTGTTGATTCTCCTGCAGAAATAGGTTCTAACGTTCAGAAAATATTAAACTAATATGAAATTACTTAAAGATAAAGTTGCATTAATAACAGGAGGGAGTAGAGGAATCGGAAGGTCTATTTGTAAATCCTTTGCTGAGAATGGATGTAGTATTGCTTTTACGTATAATAGTTCAAAAGAATCTGCAGAGACTCTTATCGATGAATTGAAAGAATATAATGTGAAAGTTAAATTATATAAAAGTGACGCCTCTAATTATAACGATTCTATTGATCTTTTAGAAACAGTTGTTACAGATTTTGAAAAGATTGACATTTTAGTTAATAATGCTGGAATAACAAAAGATAATTTATTAATGAGAATGGATGATTCAGAGTTTAAAGATGTTATTGATATTAATCTTGGGTCTGTTTTTAATTTAACAAAAGCATCAATTAAGTTTTTTTTAAAACAAAGAGAAGGATCAATAATTAACATTAGTTCAGTTGTTGGGATTAGAGGTAATGCAGGTCAGTCAAATTATGCAGCATCTAAAGCTGGAATTATTGGTTTCTCTAAATCTATTGCATTGGAGCTTGGTTCTAGGAACATTAGATGTAATGTAATTGCTCCAGGGTTTATTGAAACTGAAATGACTGGATCGCTCCCAGAAGAAGTAGTAGAGAAATGGAAAGAAAGTATTCCACTTAAAAGAAGTGGTAAACCAACTGATGTTGGAAATGCATGTGTGTTTTTAGCATCTGATTTATCCAGTTATATAACTGGTCAAGTTCTCCAAGTAGATGGAGGCTTGTTAA
>CAJWCT010000074.1 GCA_913031385.1 uncultured Flavobacteriales bacterium
ATCTAATTCTTAAATCTGAATTGATTTTTGCTACCATTTCTAATAAATTCGCAAATGAAATAATATCATCTTTTAATTCTATATTTTTTTCAAGTTTCTTTTTATTGTTAATTTTTTCAGACCATTTATATGAATCTACATTTTGACCTAATAAAGTTATTTCTCTATATCCTTTTCTAAACAAATCTTTAGCTTCTTTAATAATTGTATAAGGATTTCTGCTTCTTTCCCTTCCTCTTGTAAATGGAACAACACAAAAGGAACACATATTATCACATCCTCTCATTATAGATATGTAAGCATTTATACCATTAGAATTAATTCTTAATGGAATTATATCTTCATAGGTTTCTTCTAGAGATAAAATTGTATTGATAACTTTTTTATCATCTTTTAGATTATCAATTAAATTTGGTAAATCTCTATAAGAATCAGGACCTACAACTAGATCTACAATTTTTTCTTCAATTAATAATTTTTCTTTTAATCTTTCAGCCATACAACCAAGAATTCCAATTTTTAATTCGTTGGTATTTTTCTTGTATTTATCAAATAACTTTAATCTTTTTCTTATAGTTTGTTCTGCCTTATCTCTTATTGAACATGTGTTTATAAGTATTAGATTAGCTTCTTCAGGATTTTTTGATAATTTATACCCTTCTTTATTAAGAATTGATGCAACTATTTCACTATCTGAAAAGTTCATTGCACAACCATAACTTTCTATATAAAACTTATTTTTCATAATTATTTAGACAAATTTACAATAAGACTGACAAAATGTCAATATATATTATTTTTTATAATATAACAGCTATTTATTATTGTTGAGTATACTAATAGTTATTGATTTCAAAATATTAATTATTATATTGAATTTAAATAGACAATAACATAATTATGAAAAAAACATTCTTTATATACCTAATATTACTTTTTAATTTTAATAGTGCATTATTTTCTCAAAGAGGTAATTCAAATAAAAAACAACTTTCTTATAATGAAAATCTTTATAATTCTATTGATTATAGATTAATTGGTCCATTTAGAGGCGGAAGGTCAGGAACTGTTTCTGGTGTAGTTGGTGATGATAACACCTATTATATGGGAACTGCTGGCGGTGGTGTTTGGAAAACAACTGATGCTGGTAATACTTGGAAATCTATTAGTGATGGATATTTTGGAGGATCTATAGGATCAATAGCAGTATCAGAATCTGATCCTAATGTTATATATGTTGGTGAAGGAGAACAAACGTTAAGAGGTAATGTCTCTTCTGGTAGGGGTGCTTGGAAAAGTATGGATGCGGGAGAAACTTGGGAATTTATAGGGTTACCTAATTCTGAACACGTTTCTAGAATAAGAATTCATCCATCTAATCCTGATGTTTTATATGTTGGTGTTATTGGAAATTTATGGAAACCTAATAAAGAAAGGGGTTTATATAAATCTATTGATGGTGGAAAAAATTGGAAAAAAATATTATTTGTATCAGATAAAGCTGGAGTTGGAGATGTAATTATTGATCCTAATAATTCTAGAATAATTTATGCTTCTACTTGGCAAATGAAAAGGAATGGATATAGGATGGATAGTGGAGGTCCTGATAGTAAAATTTTTAGAAGTTTTGATGAGGGAAGCACATGGGAAGATATTTCAACTTTTAAGGGTTTACCTAATTTTCCATGGGGTATTGTTGGATTAGCAATATCTCCATTAAATTCTAAAAGAATTTGGGCTATGATAGAAGCAAAAAATGGTGGCTTATTTAGATCAGATGACGGAGGAAATAGTTGGTCTAAAATTAATTCTAATAGATCTTTAAGGCAAAGGGCATGGTATTATACTAGAATTTATGCTGATACTGAAAATGAGGATAAAATATATGTTTTAAATGTAAGTTATGGTGTTTCTTCTGATGGAGGTAAAACATTTAAATTAAAAAATGCACCTCATGGAGATCATCATGATTTATGGATAGATCCAAATAATAATATGAGAATGATTATTGCAGATGATGGTGGAGCACAAATTTCAAATGATGGAGGAAATAATTGGTCGACATACTATAACCAACCAACAGCTCAATTTTATAGAGTAACTACTGACAATTCATTTCCATATAGAATATATGGAGCACAGCAAGATAATAGTACTATACGAATAAAGAGTAGAACATCTAGTAGTTCAATATCAGATAAAGATTGGGAATCAACAGCGGGTGGTGAAAGTGCTCATTTAGCACCAGATCCTTTGAATAATGATATAGTTTATGGAGGTACGTATAAGGGTTATATGATGAGAATGGATCACTCAACTAATCAAATAAGATCTGTTAATATTTGGCCTGATAATCCAGCTGGTTCTGGTGCTGAAGTTATGAAATATAGATTTAATTGGAATTTTCCTGTAATGTTTAGTCCTAATGATCTAAATAAATTATATGCTGGTTCAAATTATTTACATGTAACAACTAATGAAGGTCAAACATGGAATACGATATCTGGTGATTTAACTAGAAATTTACCAGAAACCATTGAATCTTCAGGTGGATTAATAACTCAGGATAATACTGGAGCAGAGTTTTATGCAAATATTTTTGCTATAGCTGAATCTGAAATTGAAAATAATGTTATATGGGTAGGTAGTGATGATGGATTAATACATGTATCTAAAGATGCTGGCCAAACATGGGAAAATGTTACGCCACCTGAAACTATGTCTCCTAAATTAAATATGATTAATTCAATAGATATAAGTTTATTTAAAAAAGGGAAAGCTTATGTTGCTGCAACTTCTTATAAATTTGGAGATTATAATCCATATTTATATAAAACAGAAGATTATGGAAAGAATTGGACATTAATAACTAATGGAATAAAATCTAATTATTATACAAGAGTTATAAGGTCAGATAAAAAAAGAGAAGGTTTATTATATTCTGGTACAGAGTGGGGTATGTATATTTCATTTGATGATGGAAATAGTTGGAAACCTTTTCAGCTAAATTTACCAATTACATCTATTAGGGATTTAAAAATTAAAGACAATGATCTAATTGTTGCAACTCATGGTAGAAGTTTTTGGATTATTGATGATTTAACACCATTACATCAATTAAATGATGATGTTTTATTAAGTGAATCATATTTATATAAACCAGATATTAGCTATAGAATGCAACAATCGGGAGGATGGGGAAGGTCTAATAATCTTTTAAATGGAGTTAATCATCCTAATGGAGTAATTATAAATTATACATTAAAAGAATTTAATGAGAATGATTATGTTAAGATAGATATTATAGATAATAATAATACTTTAGTAAGATCATTTACAAATAATAAAGAGAAATTACTTTCTTCATTAGAAA
>CAJWCT010000075.1 GCA_913031385.1 uncultured Flavobacteriales bacterium
AATTCAGAAGTTTTATCTAGAATACCAATTGAGTTAGTTTTTTTTTGATATGTATTGATGGAAGTAGAAATTAAAAATTTAATTAGCGATGATTGGCTTTCTTTTTGGACCTTTTTTAAGATGTAATTTTTATCTGCCTTAAATAGCTTGATTTTCATATTTAAATTTAAACATATTTTACTAAATTAGTTACATTGATTTATGTTTGATTTATTATTTAGCATGATAGATTAGCATAGACTTTAAATATTAATAATTTTACTTTTTTTTTTTGCAAGAATTATTAAATTTTTATTTATATTGGACAATAACTTTACTTTAACTATATGAAAAAATTTTACTTATATTTTATACTTTATTTTACAGTTTCTTTAGTTTCATTCTCATCATTTTCACAAGCACTAGTTTCTGGTGTAATTGTTGATGGTTCGTCTAACGAACCTTTAATTGGTGCGAATGTTTCAATTAAAGGAACTACAATTGGTACATTCAGTGGCTTGGATGGATCATTTTCTTTTACTGCTGATGTTTCTACATCATCAGTTGTCCTTATTTCCTATTTAGGTTATGAGGATATTGAGGTTCCAGCTGGAGCCGATTTGGGTGTAATTAAATTAACAGCTCTAAATATATCTTTAGATGAAATTAAAATTACAGCTGATTATGGAGTAGACAGACGTCTTCCTGCAACTTTTTCTAATGTATCTACTCAATATATTGAGGAGTATGCTGGTACACAAGAAGTTCCTGAACTTCTTAAATTCACTCCTGGTGTTTATACTACCAAAGAAGGTGGTGGGGTAGGAGATTCTAGAGTTTATATTAGAGGTTTTGCTCAGGAAAACATTACTGTTATGATCAATGGTGTTCCCGTTAATGATATGGAAAACGGTAGAGTATATTGGTCAAACTGGAATGGACTTGGTGATGTAACTTCTGCAATGCAAGTTGTAAGAGGTCTAGGTGCTTCTAAACTTGCTATTGGTTCTATTGGTGGAACTATTAATATTATAACTAAATCTGTAGATTCTAAAAAAGGCGGTACATATATGCAACAAGTTTCTGACTATGGTCAATTTAAAGAGACAATATCTTATAATACTGGAAGAATGAATGGTGATTGGGCTATATCTGCTTTACTTTCTAAAACAGATGGTAAAGGATATGTTGATGGCACTTATGTTGATGCAATGACATATTTTTTATCTATATCTAAAGAATTTAGTGAAAATAGCACTTTTGTTTTATCTGCAGTTGGTGCACCACAAAAGCATGGTCAAAGAGATCAATATTTAAGTCCTTCTGAAGTTGATATGTATGGTCATAAATATAATAGAGATTGGGGAATGCACAATGGCGAAGAATTGAATGGTAGAAATAATTATTACCATAAACCTCATATTGTATTAAACCATTATTATAATGTTAATGATAAAACCACATTAAATACTTCTATTTATGCATCTTATGGAAAAGGTGGTGGATCAGGACCATTAGGTAGTACTTCAAGGTATTATGGAAATACTGATAGAACTTCTGATGGATTAATTGATTGGGATGTTATAGAATCTCGTAATGGTTCTAATTCTTCTAATTCTCCAAGATATGGACTTTCTGGTACAGTTGGATCTGAAACCATTCTTAGAAATTCTGTAAACAATCATAAGTGGTATGGAGTACTTTCAAATTTAAATCATAAGTTTAATGATAATCTAGAATTAACTGTTGGAGTTGATGCAAGAACATATCGTGGTGAGCACTTTAGAGAAGTGAGAAATCTTTTGGGAGGTTCACATTGGACAGAATATTATAAATATACTGTTGATTACAGTAGAAACTCTTCTTTATCATCTTACGGTGATGGTGGAGTAAGGGATCATTTAAAATATGTTCATGAGAATTCTACTTCTTTATTTTTTAATAAAACACCTTTTAATCAAAGAATTGCATATGATAATGATGGTATTCATAGATATGCTGGTCTTCACTCTCAGGTGCAATATGATAATGATGTAATTTTTGCATTTGTTGCTGCTTCAGTATCTAGAACTCAATATGTAAGAGTAGATAGAGGAAATTACGTGGGTGAAGAAAATGGTGGAACAAATCCAGAATCAGCAAAAGTCAATATTACTGGACATAATTTGAAGGCTGGTTTTAACTATAATTTTTCAGATAATAGTAATATTTATGTAAACGCTGGTTCATTTTCTAGAGCTCCATTTTTTAATTTTGTATTTACTAATTATGTCAACACAGTTGTTGATCCTTTAGAAAATGAAAAAGCAAAGTCTATAGAATTTGGGTATGGTTATAAAGCTCAAAAATTTTCACTTAAGATGAATATATATGCTACAAAATGGGAAGATAAAGGTTTATTATCTCCAAGGGTAACTATTAATGGTGTTTCTACAAGATCTGCAATTAGAGGTCAAGATGCTCTGCATAAGGGTCTTGAACTTGAATTTAATACAAAGTTTACTCCTAAACTTGATATAGGAGGTTTAATGTCATTTGGAGATTGGAGATGGGCAAATGATGTTACAGCTGAACTTAGGTCTGATGTTGAAAATGCACCAATTATTACCGTTGATGTTTATTCGGGAAATGTATTAATAGGGAATCATCCTCAAACTCAATTAGGGGTTAAAGGTAGATACCAAATTAACAACACATTAGATTTTGGTGGACAGTATATTTATAATGCTAAATTATATGCCGATTATGATGTTACTAGTAGAGGGGATTTCGGTTCAAGCAATATTCAACCACATCAACTTGATTCATATGGAGTACTTGATTTAAGAATTGGTGCTAAATTTAATTTAGGTTCACTTGGAGCTTATGCTCAGGTTCAAGGATATAATGTTTTAGATGAGATATATTGGGCTAGAGGTATAGAAGGAGATAATAATTTAGGTGAAGGTTTTCCAAGTTATGGA
>CAJWCT010000076.1 GCA_913031385.1 uncultured Flavobacteriales bacterium
ATAACTGATGCTAGACAATCCTATTCAATTGATGGTGTTAGCCCTACTGTAAGTATGCAAATGAATAGTAAGGGGGCAAAAATATGGGAAAAGATGACTGGAGATGCCTTTAATCAGGGATCTCAAATTGCAATAGTTTTAGATGATATTGTATATTCTGCTCCAGGAGTTACAAGTGGCCCTATTTCTGGTGGTAATTCTGAGATTTCAGGCTCCTTTGATACTGCAGAGGCAATAGATTTAGCAAATGTTCTTAGAGCAGGAAAACTTCCTGCATCTGCAGATATTATTCAAGCAGATGAAGTTGGTCCATCACTAGGACAAGAAGCTATTGATAGTGGAATATTATCTTTTCTTATTGCACTTATTTTAGTATTAGTTTGGATGATATTTTATTATGGTAAAGCAGGAATCTATTCAAACTTAGCCTTATTTTTTAATGTCATATTAATTTTCGGTATACTTGCTGGATCAGATGCTGTTCTTACTCTACCAGGAATAGCAGGTATTATACTGACTATTGGTATTGCAGTGGATGCAAATGTTCTTATATATGAGAGAGTAAGAGAGGAGTTATATAGTGGAAAGAAATTAAAAGCTGCTATTGTAGATGGATATCATAATGCATATTCTTCAATTTTAGATGCAAATATTACTACTGGATTAACTGCTTTGATTCTTAAAGTATTTGGTACAGGACCAATTGAAGGTTTTGCTACAACACTTTTAATTGGTATAATAACATCACTTTTTACGGCAATATTTATTTCTAGGTTATTAGTGAATTGGGATATTAACAGAGGATCTCAATTTAATTTTTCTACATATTTAACAAATGGCTTGTTTAGAAACATGTCTATTGATTTTCTTAAATACAGAAAAATGGCATATATATTATCATTTGTAGTAATTTCTTCAGGGCTATTTTCTTTGTTTACTTCCGGCTTAGATCAAGGAATTGATTTTGTTGGTGGTAGAACCTATACGATTAGGTTTGACAGAGATATGAATACAGAGGAAGTAAGACAATCAACTGATAAAGTATTTGGAAGTTCTGAAATTAAAACAATTGGATCTCCAAATCAGCTAAAAATTTCTACAAAATATAGAGTAGATGAGAATACTGCTGAAGCAGATGAAGATGTTCAAAGAAAATTATATGAATCACTTGAAACATTTTTACCAGAAAATTACACTTATGATCAATTTTTAAATGCAGAAAATAATGTAGGGAAAATGATGTCTGCAAAAGTTAGTCCTACTATAGCAGATGATATAAAACAGAATTCTTTTTGGGCGGTACTTGGATCATTAGTTGTTGTATTTCTCTATATCTTATTTAGGTTTAGAAAATGGCAATTCTCATTGGGTGCTGTAGCAGCAGTTTTTCATGATGTATTAATTGTTTTAGGAATTTTCTCTCTTACATATAGATTTATGCCTTTTAGCATGGAAATTGATCAAGCATTTATTGCGGCAATTCTTACAGTAATTGGATATTCTCTTAATGATACGGTAGTTGTATTTGATAGAATTAGAGAGTTTCTTAATGAACATTCTACATGGGAATTTAAGAAAACTGTAAATTCTGCACTTAATAGTACATTAAGTAGAACATTAAACACATCATTTACAACACTAGTTGTACTAGTTTCTATGTTTATGCTAGGAGCTGATTCTCTTAGAGGATTATTATTTGCTTTAATTGTTGGAGTTGTAGTAGGTACGTATTCTTCCGTATTTGTAGCGACACCTATAATGCATGACACTATAGGTAAATCCAAGAAATAGTCTATCAGTTATTTTTTCCTGAACATTAGATAAATTCCTAATATAATAAATGGGACACTTAAGACTTGACCGGTATTCATACCTAGAATCCAATCTTCTCTTCCTTCAACTTGAGCAACCTTAAAAAATTCAATTACAAATCTTAAACTCCATAATAGAACAAAAAATAAGCCTAACATATAGCCAGAAATACTTGCTTTATTAGTTTTCCAATAGATAAAATACATAACAACAAAAATAGCTATATATCCAAATGCTTCATATAATTGTGCTGGGTGTCTAGCAAAGTCTTCACCTAATGCTTTAAAAACGACTCCAAAAATACTATCAGTTTTATATCCAATTATTTCTGAGTTGAAAAAATTTCCAATTCTAATAAATGCTCCACCTATAGCTACAGGAATTACTATCCTATCTAATATCCACAAAACAGATTTATGTAAAACCTTATTATTATATATATACATAGATGCTATAATTCCAATTGCAGCTCCATGGCTAGCAAGACCCCTAAAACCTGTAAATTCAAATGTTGGATTAAATCTAAAGGGTAGGAATACGCTAAAAAAGTCTTGTTCAAAAAGCTCAAACTGATAGAAAATTACATGTCCCAGTCTAGCCCCAATCATTGTTCCAAGTATGGTATATATAAACAATGAATCTAGTTTTTCTACGGAAAGATTTTCTTTTACATAAATTCTCTTCATTATATACCAACCCAATATAAAGGCCAGCATCCACATCAAACTATAATAGTGAATTGTAAATTTTCCAAAAAGATCTATTCCTGCTGAACTTGGATCCCATGTGGTTTGTAAAGCAATCATTAGTTTTATTTTAGATTAATAATTAAGGAACAGGATCATATCCTGATCTCCCCCAAGGATGACAACTTAAAATTCTCTTTGACATAAGAAATAATCCATAAAATATGCCATGTTTTTGCAATGCTTCAATGGAATATTGTGAACAAGTTGGTTGAAATCGACATGTTGCTGGAGTTAATGGTGATATTATTTTCTGGTAAAATTTAATTAATAAAATCATAGGATATGTTAATAATTTCATTTCTTATAATCTTAATTAATTGTAAAATCTGTTTTACCATTA
>CAJWCT010000077.1 GCA_913031385.1 uncultured Flavobacteriales bacterium
CTCATCTGTTATATCCATATCACCCATTTTACCTGAATTCATAACATGTTTATAAACTAATGAATCATCTTGAAATACTGCAGCTATATTGCTGCCTGTAATTTCATTACTTATCAATTCTTTTTGAAATTTAATAATTGGATTTTCATCATGGCATGAGAAGGAAAGTAAAATTAGTATTAATAGTAAGTGTATTTTTTTCATTTATTTTAATCTAGAAATATACACATTATCATCTTTTTTTTCAACTGAAATTAATCCTAATTTCCTTAAGCTTTTTGTTGATTTATCCCAAGCTTTATTACTCAATGCAGATTTCTCTTTTATTTCTGAAAGGATAGCTTTCACATCTGATAATAGATTATATACAACTTTTTCATTTTCATTTAATTCAACTTTTTTTCTTTCAGGCTTCATTTGTGGAAAGAATAATACTTCTTGGATAGAACTCTTATTTGTCATCAACATTACTAATCTATCAATACCAATACCAATACCTGATGTTGGAGGCATTCCATATTCAAGTGCACGTAAAAAATCATAGTCAATAAATTCAGTTGCTTCAGGATCTCCTTTTTTTGAAAGCTTTAGTTGATCTTCAAATCTCTTTTTTTGGTCAATAGGATCATTTAATTCACTATAGCCATTTGCAATTTCTTTACCGTCTATAATTAATTCAAATCTTTCTGTGAGTCTTGGATTTGATCTATGTTCTTTTGTTAATGGACTCATTTCTTTTGGATAATCGATTATGAATGTTGGTTGGACAAATTCATGTTCACATTTCCCACCAAAAATGGCGTCCACTAATTTGCCTTTACCCATAGTTTTATCTACTTCTATACCCATTTTTTTTGCACTCTTTCTTAATTCATCTTCCTCCATATTAGAAACATCTACTCCAGTATATGTTTTTATTGCCTCTAGAATAGGAATTCTAGGATAAGGGGCCTTAAATTCAATAGTTTTTTTGCCAAACTTAATTTTTGTATTCCCATTAGAACCTAAAGCAACCTTTTCAAGTAGTTGTTCTGTAGTTTTCATCATCCAGAAATAGTCTTTGTATGCTACATAAAATTCTAACATTGTAAATTCCGGATTATGAGCTCTATCCATCCCCTCATTTCTAAAATCTTTAGCAAACTCATATACACCATCAAAACCACCTACTATTAGTCTTTTTAAGTAAAGCTCATTAGCAATTCTAAGATATAGTGGTATGTTAAGAGCGTTATGGTGTGTTAAAAACGGTCTTGCTGCTGCTCCTCCAGGGATTGGTTGCAAGATTGGAGTTTCCACCTCTAGATATCCTTTATTGTTTAAAAAACTTCTAATACTATTGATAATTTTAGTTCTTTTAATGAAGGTCTCTTTAACACTTGGATTAACAATTAAATCAACATAACGTTGTCTATACCTTTGTTCAGGATCAGTAAATTCGTCATATACGTTCCCTTCAGCATCTTTTTTTGGAAGAGGCAATGGCTTTATAGATTTATTTAAGATGGTAATATTTTTTACTAGAACAGTTTTTTCACCAACCTTAGTTTTGAATAATTTACCTTCAACCCCAATAATATCTCCAATATCTAGAAGTTTTTTATAAACTTCATTATATAATGTTTTATCTTCTCCAGTACATATTTCATCACGATTTAGGTACAATTGAATTTTTCCAAAATTATCTTGAATTTCTGCAAAACTTGCATTTCCTTGAATACGTCTTGACATAATTCTGCCTGCAATAACAACCTCCGTATTTTCTTTAAAATTTTCTTTAATCTCTTGGCTGTTATTTGTTATTGGAAATAGCTCAGCTGGGTATGGGTTAATACCTAGCTCAATTAACTTACTAAGTTTTTCTCTTCTAACTATTTCTTGTTCAGATAAATTGCTCATGAAGATATTACATTATCTATAAGCAAATATAGTTTTAAATGATTAGGATATCAATATTAATTGTTATAAAAAATTAAGCTTTAAAATAAATTATGAATTAGATTAATTATCTTTATAATTCAAAATATATATGAGTTTAATAAGAGTAATTTTATCTATTTTATGTCCACCATTAGCTGTTTTTGATAAAGGTTGTGGTTCAATTATAATAGTATTTTTATTATGGCTTTGTGGATGGGTTCCAGGGGTCATAGCTGCTCTAGTTATTTTAAATAACCCTAAGTATCAATACCATTAATGAATAAAGAAATTAAAATAAAAGATTTAGGATTAGTAGAGTATAAACAAGCTTGGGACTATCAGGAAGAACTTTTAAATAAGATAGTAGAAGTAAAAAAGAAGAATAGGAATGAGGGATCTAATGATTCTACAAAAAATTATTTAATTTTTGTAGAACATCCACATGTTTATACTTTAGGAAAAAGTGGAGATATATCAAATTTATTAATTGATCAGAATGAGTTAAAAAAGAATGGTGCCAAGTTTTATAAAATAAATAGGGGAGGTGATATTACTTATCATGGTCCTGGACAAATAGTAGGTTATCCAATTTTAGATTTAGATAATTTCTTTACAGATATTCATAAATATTTGAGATTTTTAGAGGAAGTAATAATTTTAACTCTTAACGATTTTGGTATAAAGGGAGAAAGAAATCCAGGAAAGACAGGAGTCTGGTTAGATTGTGATACGCCATTTCCTAGAAAGATATGTGCAATGGGTGTACGTGCTAGTAGATGGGTAACAATGCATGGATTTGCTTTAAATGTAAA
Source organism: uncultured Flavobacteriales bacterium (assembly GCA_913031385.1). GTDB lineage: Bacteria > Bacteroidota > Bacteroidia > Flavobacteriales > Flavobacteriaceae. The sequence continues at coordinate 2,733 of CAJWCT010000077.1, forward strand.
TGTAGATTTGAAATATTTTGACAATATTATTCC
>CAJWCT010000078.1 GCA_913031385.1 uncultured Flavobacteriales bacterium
ATTTATAAATGAAATACTGCCTCATTTTCCTTCTTCTACTTTCCTTTTCTACTGCTTTTTCTCAAGATTTAGAAGAAGCTATTTATGTGGCTACAGAAAATTTTAATACTAATAGAACTGCTGAAAGTTTTTCAACTTTACTAAAAAAAGAAACAGATTTTAGACCAAAAATCAAAACTATTGATGAGCAGTTAGCGTATTTCTTTTTATTGATTAATTATTAATGGTAGAAAATAAGGAATTATAACCTCTTATATAAAGATTTATTTCATGGATAGCCTATGAGAAATAAACTATCCATGAATAAGTGCGAATTAAACTTCAGCAGGAACTTTACTGCATATTGTTTCCATAAGAGCTGTACAAACACTATATGGATCCATATTAGCAGAAGGTCTCCTATCTTCAAGATAGCCAAAACCATCATTTGCAGTCTCCATTGGAATTCTTATAGATGCACCTCGATCACTTACACCATATCTAAAATCAGCGATACTACATGTTTCATGAAGGCCAGTTAATCTTTGCTCATTATGGGCGCCATAAACGTCCATATGCTTCTTAATGTTCTTTCCAAAAGCCTCACATACCTTATTGAAAACTTTCTCATCACCACATTTTCTTAGTGTGCCGTCTGAGAAATTTGCATGCATACCAGAACCATTCCAATCTGTAGCCCCTAACGGTTTTGGATGCCATTCTATAGCAATACCATATTTTTCAGCATTTCTTTCAGCTAAATATCTTGCAACCCATACTTGATCACCTGCATCTTTAGCTCCTTTAGCAAAAATTTGATATTCCCATTGACCTGTAGCTACTTCAGCATTTATTCCCTCAACATTTATGCCAGCTTCTAAACATTGATCTAGGTGTTCTTCAACACAATCTCTTCCGAATGTATTTTCTGATCCAACGCTACAGTAGTATTGACCTTGAGGAGAAGGATAACCATTTGTGGGAAATCCTAATGGTAAATTAGTATCAGGGTTCCATAAAAAATATTCTTGTTCAAATCCAAACCAAAAATCATCATCATCATCGTTAATTGTAGCTCTTCCATTAGACTCATGTGGTGTAGTATCAGCATTTAATACTTCATTCATTACTAAATAACCATTAGATCTATCAGGATCTGGATAAATAGCTACAGGCTTTAACAAACAATCAGAATCATTTCCTTCTGCTTGTTGAGTAGAACTTCCATCAAATGCCCACATAGGACAATCATCTAATTTTCCTGAAAAATTAGATTTAACCAAAGTTTTGCTTCTTAAACTTTGTGTTGGTTTATATCCATCAAGCCATATGTATTCTAATTTAGATTTATTCATAATTTTTATATTAAAAAATTAAATTTTTTTAAATTAATAAAATAATAAGATTATCAAATATAATTATTAAGAAAACATTGTATTCAAGAATATATTTTATGAAATATTTAATTTATTCTTCAATTATTAAAAATATTTAAATTATTGATTGATTAATTTACTGTTCTTTTAGAATATCTGAAAATACTTTTTTAAATTTTTCAACCTTTGGAGAAATAACATAAGAACAATATGCTTGAGTTGGATTAATTTTAAAATAATCTTGATGATAATTTTCAGCTTTATAATAATTTTCTAATTTTTCAATTTTTGTAACTATTGGACTTAACCAAGCACCAGAATTATCTAATTTCTCAAGATATCTTTCAGATAATTTTTTTTGTTCTAAATCATGATACAAAATTATAGATCTATATTGTGTTCCCACATCTGCACCTTGCCTATTAAGTGTCGTTGGGTCATGTGTTTTCCAAAATACTTCTAATAGCTTAATAAATGATACTTTATTAGCATCATATTTAATTCTAGTGACTTCAGCATGATTTGTTTTTCCAGAAGATACTTCTTCATATGTAGGATTAATTGTATTTCCTCCAGAATAACCTGATTCAACTTCAATAACACCATCAAGAAGTTCAAATATAGCTTCCGTACACCAAAAACAACCTGATCCAAAAGTTGCATATTTTATGTTCATAAAATTTAAATTAAAAATAGCTATACAAAAAATAATTATTTTCATTTAATAACAATATTTTTTTTTAACATTTATAGCATCAAAATTATTTAAAGAAGCAGCTATAGAAAAATTTTTGCATGCTTTCTTATCATTTTTTAATTTTAAATATATTAATCCTAGATAATAATATGAATCAGAATAATTGCTATTTAATGATATAGAAGTATCAAAAGCTTTAACTGCATCTCCAAAATTACCTTGGTATTGTAAAGATCTTCCAAGAATAAAATATGCTTGATGAAGTCCATTATTAATTTTAATTGCTTTTTTTGAATATTTTTCTGCTAATATATAATTTGAATTCCTAATATAATGAATTGCCATACTCAAAGTTGCATTAGAG
>CAJWCT010000079.1 GCA_913031385.1 uncultured Flavobacteriales bacterium
ATAAACAATCATGCTCACTTTGGTGGTGAAGGATTGGTATCAACTTTTTCAGACTACTCTAATTTTTGTGAGATGTTAGTAAATAAAGGGGTTTATAATGGCAAACAAATCATATCTAAAAATAGTTTTGAATTAATGACAAAAAAATATTCTAATGGATATCCAGATCCAAATGAACCATATGCTTTTCCAGATTATGAAGGACATTATTATGGTTTTACTTTCTCCGTACTAGAAAACTCTGAAGTTGATGGAACTGGTGCTTCAAAAGGAATTTTTGGTTGGTCAGGATATCATAATACTCATTTTTGGATTGATCCTGATAAAAAATTATTTGGTCTATTTATGTCTAGATCAAGAGAATTTTCATTTCAAATTCATAAAGATTTTAGAAGCACAGTTTATTTAACTTATTAGAGGATATGCATGTGATTTAATAACCCACTAATTAAACTCCCCCTTTTGAATTTTAATTTGTTGTGTGTAGATTAATTTAATGAAATCGAAAGAAGTTACAATCTTTGGGAGTACTGGATTAATTGGAAGTTTGTTATTAGATTTTCTAATAGAAGATAATGATTATCATAAAATAAATGTTGTCACAAGAAAATCAATTTCATTAAGTCATAAAAAAATTAAAATTCACATTATTGATTTTTCAAATAGTAAATCTTACTCTCAAACTCTTCGAAATAGTCAAATAGTTTTTGCATCAATTGGAACGACACAATCAAAAGTGAAAGGAAATAAAGAATCATATCGCAAAATAGATTTTGATATTATATATAATATTGCGAAAGCTTGTAAAGAAAATAATGTAGAAAATTTCTCTTTTGTATCTTCATCAGGCGCAAATATTAAGAGCAATAATTTTTATCTGAACCTAAAAGGTGAAATTGAAAACTCCATATTAAATTTAAATTTATCTTCAACATCTGTTTTCCGTCCATCTCTATTGTTAGGTAAAAGAAAAGAAAAACGATATGGAGAAAAAATAGCTCAATTAATCATGCCATTTTTATCATTTCTTATGCCCTCAAGATACAAACCAATTAGAGCAGCACTTGTTGCTAAATCGATGGTTAATATTTCAAAATCAATTCAACCAGGTTTTAAAATATATCATTATAAAGAAATTATAAAAGAATCAAAATAAAACCCAAATCCCCATTCCCCTTTTGAATTTTGTTAAAAACATTACTCAATATAAATAGATCTAGCAAGACTATACTTGGTATTTTTATCTACCAAATAATTCAACTCACCATCTATCCATACAGCTGCTACATCACTAGCTGATTCAGAACTTGCAGAACCTACAACTACAACTTTTCCGTCTGAGACTGCCACGTCATATGCATCACTAACCATGTAATTATTTATTGGACCACCAGGAAGGTCATTTCTATTTCCATTTTTCCAATAGTGTCCATAAGTTCCACCAGTACCTTCGACTTCTTCTCCATCATTTGTGAAAATAAAATGACTAGTATTTCCCGCAACATAGACATTATTACCGTCAACAAAAATTCCTCTGGCTTCACCTCCTGATATAGTATCAAGTGATCCACCTAATTTACAATCTGTTCGATTTCCATTAATCCAGTAAGATGGTTTTTCAAGTAGTCCTATAAAACTATGTGGTCTAAGAGTATTTCCACCATATACAGGAGTATTTCCATTTTTCATTGCTACTGCGATAACTTCTCCATCTCCACCATTTGGTTTAGATAAGTTTGCTCTCTGACCATTCTTCCAGAATGCTGGTATCAGGGTATGATGATTGTTCATATAGTAACCGCCAACAAAAACATCTCCTGTTTGATTAACATCTACTCCATAAGCATTTGAGTCTCTACCTGTAGTTAAATTAATTTTTTCTCCATTTTTCCAGTAGCAAGATCCACTATTAAATCCACCAGATACGTAAACATCATTCCCATGAACAGCTATTGCAGTACCTTCTCCTCCATTCCCAGGCAGTTCAAATTTTTGTTGATCAATCCAGTATACTGCTGAACCTCCGAAATCATATCCAGATACATATACTTTGCCATCTTTAACAACAATACCATTTGCTTCTGTACCGCCAGGTAGTTCATATTTTTTCCCATCAACCCAATAACATGCTGTTTCACTTATTCCATCACTTATATACCCAGCAATATAGATTGTTCTACCAGGTATAGAAATATCATCTTTATCTGATGGAAGATCATCATCACTACAACTAAGTATTATAAAGCATGAGAAAGCAATCAACAATAATTTT
>CAJWCT010000080.1 GCA_913031385.1 uncultured Flavobacteriales bacterium
ATGGATAAATCATTGAAACTATAATCTGTAATTACAACATTTTTCATCTTTATTACAATAATAGTCTGTATGGTGATTTAGTAAATTCAGTGATTAATTTTATTTTCTCAAATATACGCAACTCTAAATCATTTAAGTAGCAAACATTTAATGTATAATAATCATCCTTTACATCAGAAAGATACTTACCAATTCCAATTGATAACAGAGATGGACTTATTATTTTAGGATTAAAGAATCGAATGTTATAATCAGTTAAATCAATCATGACAACTGTAGATTGGTTAATTTCTGAGTTAACATCCGGTTTAGTGGCAATTTTATTGATTTCTACTAACCCTTTCTGTTTTGGGTCACTTATAAAAAAAGATTCATTCTTATTTGCATTATTTATAAGGCATACTTGATTTATCTGTAGTTCGCTATCTTGATTGTTGCTGTGAAAGGCGTGACCAATAATTTTAATTAAATAATCTATCAGTCTAAAATTCTTAACGTTTGCTGACTCATTATATGCATTTATGAAATCTAGTAATTCTGAGCAATTAATTGTTAAATTGAAAATATTTAGGCTTTTACTTTTTATCTCACTAGTTCTTGAATTAAATTCCTTGTAAAAAAGATTAATATCTTTTTCTGTTATTCTATTGTTTTTACCTGTACCTACAATTTCGGAGAACGAGTCAATATTTAATTTTTTTGCAAGAGATTTTGCTCGAGGGCTGATAAATACTCTTTCAGAAGCAATTAATTTGTTTTTTTCCTCTGGTATTTCATTTTTATAATCGAAATATTCAATTTTGTTTTTAGCGTCTTTTTCAGGGTCTTCGGTTTTTAATTTAAGTTCATAATCTTCGGAATTTTCTAGTTTTATACTAACTTTACTATTAGTCTTTTTTTCAGATAAATACCCTATTACAGTTCCATATTTTAACAATTGTCCTTCTTTTGGGAGATCGTGGTCTATACAAAGCCAGCCTGAATCTATTGATTCCACCACTTGTACAGCCTTATCACTTTCAACGCTAAAAATTTCATCTCCAGCATTTACATATTCACCATTTGATTTCAGCCACTCTACGAATGTCGCTTCATCTATGGACCATCCTAGTTTTGGTATCAGAATTTCGTTGTCCATATTTGCTCAAGTTTACTCATTATAAATGTCAATTATTGTCTGTTTTATGATAGCTGGATCAGGAATGATTTCATTCTCTAGGCATGGGCTGTAAGGTGTTGGAGAAAAGGCCCCATTTAATGTTTTTATGGGTGCATCTAAATAATTAAAAGCTAAATCACCTAATTTTGCAGAAATTTGAGATGCAATGCTGCAAGGTTCAAATTCTTCATCTATTATTAATAATCTGCCTGTTTTTTTAACTGATGATAAAATTGTTTCATAATCTATTGGTGAAACACATCTGGGATCAATTAGCTCAATAGAGAATTTATTGGAATCAGTCATTTCCTTAATAACTTCTTTTGCAATTATCAGCATTTTTGAAAGGGCAACGACAGTAAGTTCGTTACCTTCAATTACAATATTTGCTAGTCCAAATGGAATTTGATATTGCTCATCAGGTACTTCAACTTTGTTCATTATGATTTCACGATGTTCTAAAAATAAAATTGGATTATCACTATTTAAAGCAGTTGCAAAGAGACCTTTTGCATCATACGCATTTGAAGGAACTACTACTATTAATCCAGGGAAATGTGAATATAAAGAATAATAACTTCCTGAATGGTGAGTTGCAGCACTATGTCCTATTCCGATACATCCTCTCATAATTATTGGCATTTTAATTTTTCCACTAGACATGTACTGAACTTTTGATATTTGATTTATAATTTCACCAAAAGCATCATTTAAGAAATCGATAAACATAAAATCTACTATCGGTCGCGCACCTGACATTGCAGCTCCACATGCTAAACCTACAAATCCTCTCTCACATATTGGGGTATCACAGACTCTTAATTGTCCATATTTTTCATATAATCCTAATGTAGTGCTAAAATTTCCACCACGTTTACCTATACCTTCACCTAAGATAAATATTTTATCATTCCTTTTCATTTCATAATCCAAGACATCGTGAGTTGCCTGAATCATGTTTTTATTATTGGTACTTGAATGATTATTACTATTTAATTTTTTAGGGGAATCTGAAAACACAAAATCTAGTGCAGTAGATTTTTTTGGGAAAGGGGCTTCTTTAGCTTTTTGATAGGAGAT
>CAJWCT010000081.1 GCA_913031385.1 uncultured Flavobacteriales bacterium
CCTTTAAATTTTATATTTCCTTTTATAAAAGCTGTTTCTTTTTTAACTTTTATATCAGCGCCCAATCTATTCAACTCAGATACATGCATAAAACGATTTTCAAATATGGTTTCTTTAATTTGCGAATTACCATCCGCTATACTCATTAATGCCATAAGCTGAGCCTGTAAATCAGTTGGCAATCCGGGGTAAGGGGCTGTTTCTATTTTAATTCCATGCAATTTTAAAGAAGGCGCTATTATTATTGAATCTCTATTAACTTCTAAATTTGCTCCCATCTTCCTAAGTAATTTTATTAAAGCAGTTAGATGAGAAGATATTAAATTATTGACTTCAAACTTTTTGTTCAACATTACAGCAGCAATAATATATGTTCCTGCAACTATTCTATCACTTAAAATTATATGTTTAGCTTTTTGCAATTTAGTAATTCCTTCAATTACAATTTGATGGGTGCCTTCACCTACTATTTTTGCCCCCATAGATTTCAAACAATTAGCAAGGTCGATTATTTCTGGTTCTTTTGCTGCATTATCAATTATAGTTTTACCTTTTGCAAAAATAGAGGTCATTAAAATATTTTCAGTGGCACCTACACTTGGAAATGATAATTTAATATAATTACCCATTAAACTACCTGCTACTTCAGCATTTACAAAACCATTCTCAATACTAATAATTGCTCCTAATTTTGATAAACCATCTAAATGAATATCTATTGGCCGTGTTCCAATAGCACAACCTCCTGGAAGAGAGATTCTTGCTTTCTTAAAACGGCTTAATAAAGGACCTAAGATCAAAATTGAGGCACGCAATTTACGAACTATATCATAGTCTGCAACCTGATTTGTTATATCTTTTGCATTGATTGTAAGTTGAGTTGAATTTTCTTTCATTAATATCCCATATTGCATAAGTATTTTTTTCATATTTCTAATGTCTTCAAATTCAGGAACATTGTACAACTCAAGATCTTCCTTACTTAACAACGATGATACTAATATTGGCAATGCGGCATTTTTTGAGCCTTTAACACTTATTGAACCAAATAAATTAGCTTTACCTGTTATAATAATTCTATCCATTTTTAATTTTTATACTTTTTTTTCTTTTTGCAATATTTGACTTTAATTGTTTTGCCAATTTTTTTAGTCTTATTAGTTTTTGGATTTCTTTGTGCTTGGATTTATTTGAAATTTTTTTTATGTCTGTCATAAATTTTATATATCTAAGTTTTTTGACTCAAATAAGATTAAATATTTAATCTATCATGTCCTATATTAATAAATCAATTTCCCATAAGAATTTTAATTAAGAAAACTCTATTAGCGATAAAGTATTGAATGATTAATGTAAGAAATAAGCAATTTATGTGGTTGGTTAAGCTAAGTCTGATAACATTATTACCAGCATTGAACAGAATAACAGCAATTTTTTAGTCACAACAGTCATCCTCACTTACAGAAGTAGTAGGATTTAAGCTTAACCTGACAACTTTAATACCACCTTGACACACAATAGTTGCTATAACAGCTCCTATTATAATATCGGGCCAAAAAGAACTTGTAAACATTACCAATAAACCTGCAAGAATAATGCCACTTGAAGCAATAGCGTCGTTCCTACAACATATAAAAGCACTCTTGAAATTTATATCTTTATGTTGGTGACGATACATCATTAATGCAACACTAGTGTTGCCAATTAATGAAATAACCCCAACAAAAGAAATAATACCCCCGGACAATTGTGACTCGCCTATTAAGCCTAAATATACATGATAGAATGCCCACAAACCAAATACTGTCATTATTATTCCTTTTAATAAAGCTAATTGATTTTTAACAGCAGTGGTTGATGACAATACAATTATGCTTGATCCAAGAATAAACACATCTCCTGAATTGTTAGCAGCATCGCTTAGTAATGATGCAGAATTCATCATTAAACCGTAAGTTAAATCCAAAGCCACCATTATAAGATTTATAAGAAAGGCAATGATTAATGCATTGCGTCCAAGTGAGTCAGTATGTGTGCTCATCCTAACAATATATCTAAACTTACATTATCAAAAGACCAATAGTAAATCCACCTGTTGCCCAATTTTCATGTCCTCTTCTATGTGTTTCAGGAATAATCTCATGAGAAATAACAAAAAGCATGGCTCCTGCAGCTAAATCACTCAACAGTACAAATGTAATTTCTGGTAAAATTAAAATAG